>JAGPGE010000001.1 GCA_018056145.1 Armatimonadota bacterium | reverse complement strand
GGGCGTGGGCGAACCCGATTTTGCGACCCCGTGGAAGATATGCGACGCGGTGATCGACAGTCTTCGCAGGGGCATGATGTCCTACACCAGCAACTACGGGATGATCGAGCTGCGACGCGCAATCGCCGCTGACATCCAGTCTCGTTACGGCGTGGAGTACGATCCGGAGACCGAGATCGTCGTCACCATGGGCGTCAGCGAGGCCATGGACGCCGCGATGCGCGCCCTGCTCAACCCGGGCGATGAGGTGCTCGTGCCGGAGCCATGTTATGTCTCCTACCCGGCATGCGTTTCGATGGCCGGCGGGGTGCCAGTGACCATACCCACCACGATTGACACCGATTTCCGGCCTACGGCTGGCGACCTGAAAAGAGCGATCACGGAGCGAACCAGGGGGATCATCCTGGGTTACCCGAGCAACCCGACGGGGACCATCATGCCGCGGGAAGACTTGGCCGCGATTGCTGAACTGGCCGCCGCGCACGACCTGTTCGTCGTCTCAGATGAGATCTACTGCCACATGACCTACGTTGGCGAGCATACGTGTTTCCCGGCGCTGCCGGGAGCGCGCGAACGCACGCTGCTGATGAACGGCTTCTCAAAGGCCTACGCGATGACAGGTTGGCGCATCGGGTACGCATGCGGCCCGACCGAGGTGATCGAGGGCATGGTGCGGCTGCACGCCTACACTGCTCTGTGCGCGCCCATTATGGGGCAGATCGGGGCCCTCGAGGCGTTGACCAACTGCGAGCGCGAAATGCAGGACATGGTCCGGCAGTATGACCAACGCAGACGCGTCTTCATCAAGGGCCTTAATGACATCGGATTGCCATGCTTCGAGGCAAAGGGCGCGTTCTACGCATTTCCATCGATCGCTCACACGGGCCTGACGTCCAAGCAGTTTTCACGCGCGCTGCTGTTCGAGGAGAACGTGGCGGCGGTTCCGGGCACGGCGTTCGGCAAGTCGGGTGAAGGCTATCTGCGCTGCACATACGCCACAAGCATGGAGAACCTGAAGGAGGCGCTCGTGCGGATGGAGCGCTTCCTCGGCAAGCTCAAGGCTGGCAAGGTCAGGATCGAGGAGTGATGGCGCCCTGCGAGGGGCGACGCTCATGAACGAAGCCTCTCCCCTGCCCCGGTACATCAGCGTTCCCGCGCTAGTGGGGTATTCGATGATCTCAGCGGTACTGCTGATCCTGGCCTTCCCCCCGACCGACCTGGGACCGTTGGCCTGGGTCGCGCTCGTGCCGCTTTTCTTCGCGCTGAGCCAGACCCGCACAGTCCTGCAGGGGGGGCTGTGCGGCTTCGTCTTTGCGCTGGTGTTCTTTGGGCACTACGTTCAGTTCTTGCTGCCCTACGGAACCTTCCCTTGGGCGATTGCGGCCCTGTATCAGGCGTTCTTCGGGTTCATATTTGGTGTCGCGGCAGGGCCTGCCATGCGCCTGGTCCGGCCGGGCTGGAGGGTGTTAGGCGGCGCGACTGCCTGGACGCTATGCGCCTATCTGCGTGCCCACGCGATCCCGATCCCATTCACTGGCGGCGACCTCGCCTTCTCGCAATTCGACCAGATACCGATCCTTCAGGTGGTCAGCATTGTCGGCCAGTTCGGCTTGACTTTCGCGATCGCCTGCGTGAACGCGGCGCTCTCCCAGGCCCTGCTCGGTGTGCTGCCGATGCCCCTGCTGCGTGCCGACGCTCCCCTGAAGTGGTGGTCGCAAGCATCTGCGCGGGTGGCCGTAGCCTGCTACGTCCTGCTCATCCTCTCTTACATTTGGGGAGCTTTCACCATAAAGGTTCGGAGCCCTGAGGAGGGTCAGTCGCTGGAGGTGACGGTGGCCGAAGGCAACTGCTCGCCTCGCGCCAGCGTGACTGAGGAGGACATGGAGCGCTCCCGCCTAACCTACCTGCGGCTCTCGCAACTGGTGCCGGACGAGACCGACCTGACCGTTTGGCCCGAGGCCGCGCTTCCCAGCTACATCCAGCAGTGGCCCGAGTTGGATCTCGCAGCGCGCGATGCAGCCCGCGAGACTGGGGGCTACCTTCTGGCCGGCGCCTTGGAGGACATTGATGGCGTGTACTACAACGCCGCCATACTCTACGACCCGACTGGCCAGCGCGTCGATGAGTACTACAAAGTTGACCTTGTGGCTTTCGGGGAGTATGTGCCCTTCCGGGAGCATCTCCAGTTCCTGAACCGCTACCCGATCCGGCAGAGGGACTTTACCCCGGGACACGAGCGCACACTCATGGACGTCAAAGGCGTGAAGATAGCGCCGCTCATCTGCTTCGAGGCGATGTTCCCGGACGCGAGCCGGGAGATCTGCGCTCTGGGCGCCCAGGCCATTGTCTTCATGACGGGTGATCCCTGGGAAGGGCAGACGATCGAACCCGCCCAGCACAGCCACACCGCGCCCATTCGAGCAGTCGAGAGCAGGCGGTATGTCTGCCGAGCCGCCACATCCGGGGAGAGCGCTATCTACGACCCCTACGGCGAGCAGATCGCCAGCGTGCCCGTTTTCACCGAGGGCATCGCGACCGAGACAATCTACGCGCGAGACGCGATCACTCCCTACCACCGCATGGGCGATCTGCCGCTGGTGCTGATCTGGGCTGCCCTCTACTGCCTGGCGTTCCTGCGAGGTAACCGCGCGCCATGAGACCCCTGATCGCCGTCTGCTGCTCCTACTCGTCGCCCGAGGGTTCGGCTGTTTCGGGCAGCGACACGGTTCCCCACGCATACGGCCGGTGCGTGACCCGGTCCGGCGGGGTACCGATCCTGATCCCTTGCATGGACGATCCAGCAGTCGCGGAGGATGCTCTGGGAGCGGTCGGGGGGCTGATCATTACGGGGGGCGTCGACCTGGACCCGGCACTGTACGGTCAGGAACCTGCGCGGGAACTGGGGCGCATCAGCCCGGAGCGGGACACACAGGATCGGGCCGTCATTGAGTGGGTTTTGCAGCATCCTGAGGTCCCAGTGCTCGGGATTTGCCGGGGCATTCAGGCACTGAATGTCTTCGCGGGAGGAACGTTGCACCAGGATATCCCCTCCTGCACCGGCAGCAAGCTGCAGCACTCGCAGCAGGCGCCCGGCTGGTACGGTACGCACGAGGTCCAGATCGAGGCTGACTGTGAGCTTGCCCGGACACTCGGTGCGACCACGATCCGCACCAACAGTTTTCATCACCAGGCGGTGGATTTTGTTGCATCGGGGTTCCGCGTGGTGGCAAGGGCCAGCGACGGCATCGTGGAGGCCATCGAGCGCCAGGATGCGCGCCTCTGCCTGGGTGTGCAGTTTCACCCGGAGCTCATGGCAGAGTGCGGCGGGCCAATGATGGCGCTGTTCCAACGCCTTGTTGAGGAGGCACGCGCCACGGCCTGACCCCGCCGGCAACGGCAGACTGCCCAAGTCACAGCTACGCCCGCCAATGGTGAAGGCGGGCGTCTGCGCGTCTGCGGAGTTGTGCGACGAGGTTCTACGGATACCCGTCTTTCACGAGCTGGTAGAACAGATCGCCGAGCTTCTTCACGTAGTTACGAGTCTCGGGGATGTTGGGGATGCCGCCGTCCCGCTTGACGCGATTTGGGCCGGCGTTATAGGACGCGGCTGCGAGGGCGAACTGCTCGTATGGACTGCGGCCTTCCCAGATGTCGAGCATGTCCCGGAAATGCCGCACGCCCGCGCGGATCTGCTCCTGCACGTTCCACTTGTTCGAGACTTTGTAGTCGACAATGTTGCAGGGCATCAACTGCGTGAGGCCCACGGCCCCCGCGCTGGAAACGGCGAATGGGTTGAAGCTGGACTCGCACTTGATCATCGCGAATATCAGTCGGTGATCCACGCCGTACAGCCCGGAGTAGTAGGTCACCCAGCGAACGATCCAGTCCGCCTGCCAATCGTCAAGGTTTGAGTTCTGGCGTCGCACCCAGGCTTTCCAAGGCTCAAGAACAGTTGTCTCAACGATGGGGAAGCCTGCATTGCCGACCGGATCCCATGCTCCTTCCTTGCCGTCCCTGGGGTTTCCCACGACCCCAAGCGCGAAAGGTGCGAGACCGGGAACGCTTGGCGCCTGTCCACGCAATTCCGGGGGAAGTGCCATGCTGCCGTGGGTCGGCGCGCTCAACCCGGGAGTGAGTCGCGCCGTCGATGGTGGTCTGGTTACGGACGCAGAGCCTGCGGCGGCGGGCTGAGGAGCAGGGGCTACGGAAGGGAGGTCGAATTCGCTGATGATTGCGCGCAGACGGAAACGAGGGGGATCCCCAGCGGTCGTGGTGACGTCCAGGATCGCCCGCACCGGTTCACCGTCGTCCAGCCCAGAAAGCTCACTGGTCGAACTCGCGCACACCGTGGAGCCGTCACCCAGTTTCAGACGGACTATAACACTGGCGCGGGTGGAATCGGTGGCGTTGACCGCGATGCGCCCCGCCAGTTCGCCGGACAGCTCCAGCGCCTTCCCTGAGTAGTCCGACGGCGCGGGAGCCGGCCCTTTCCCCACGCCGGAGGCCGGGTTGAGAGCCTCACGGACCCGCGAGTACGCGGCGAGAGCCTGCCCTGGTTCGGTGGGATAGGACGAAAACAGGGGTAGGTCGGCGGCAAGAGCGACTGAGATGACCAACGCGAGGATGCCCGTGCAGACTCGGTGCATAGCGACTCCCATCGTCCCCCAGCCGTGGTGCGAGAAGGCGCCGGACCGATGTCCGAGCACCCCGTGCCGCGACGAAACATCTGCTGCAACGATAAAGGCCACGCCCATGCGTGGCCTTCAGAGATACTTCCAGCACGACCTCAGGGGCCGCGACCGGCAAGCATGGTGATCATTGTTTGGTACGCCCACGGGGATTCGAACCCCGGCTAGCGGGCTGAGAACCCGCCGTCCTGACCGCTAGACTATGGGCGCACCACTGACAACAGGGGTGAGTATATACTCGGTCTTGTGGGTTGTCAAGGCTCAGCAGCCGCGTACTGATCAAGGAAGCACAGGCAGAGCCGGGCAGCGGTCATTAGAGCGCTGGCTTCGATGGATGCCGCTCCATCGCGGTCGGAGTGCCAATGCGGGTCATCCCCGAACTGCGTCAGGCACACCGCAGGGATGCCCGCAAGCTCAAAGGCTTCGTGGTCACCGTAAGGGAAGGAGTCTGCCAGGGACAGGTCGACGCGGACCCGATCGGCGGCGCGTGAGAGCTTTCGGCGCGCCTCGTCCGTGCCCAGCCCTATGCGGTTCGCGTGAAGAGGAGCACCGAGTCCCACCATGTCGACGCTCAGCATAGCCCGGATTCGGGCGAGATCGGCGTCCCTGGCCTTGCGCACGTAGTAACTTGACCCCACATGGTGCACTGGCGGGCTCCCGCAGAACTCCTCGGCACCGAAGAACACCAGGCGCACATCACAGGGAAGGTCGGCTGTCCGCAGAACCCGGGCGATTTCCAGCAGGACGGCGACGCCGGATGCATTGTCGTTGGCGCCGGGGGACGCTTTTCTGCCAACGACAGAGTCATAGTGCGCGCCCAGGAGGAGGGCTCCTTCACCCGCTCCCGGCAAAACTGTCTCGATGTTGCGCGTGCTCGTTCCCGTGAGCCCGATCGCGATCCGGTCCTGAACCCGGGCTTGGACCCCAATTTCACATAGTTCATCCAGGATGTAGTCTCCGGCCCGCCGCTCCGCGTCACTGCCAGCCTCGCGGGGGCCGATCTGGTCTGCGAGAGCCCGCACGTGTCCCAGCATGTTCGATTCGCTGTGCTCATCCAGGCGGTCGGCGAGAGTGGCACGGGGAGCATCGCCGCCCGGCTGCCTCTGGCGCTCGGCGAGGGCAACTTGCTCGGTGAGCCGTGCAATGCCCCGTGACTGGGGGAGCACCGCCCGGGCGAGCAGGAGCGTGCACGAGATCGCCAGCGCGACCCCGCGCAGAACCGACCGGCCTGGCCTTCGTGATCTTCCGCGGCGCATACTCACGCGGCCCTGCAATCTGCGTGCCCCGGTGGGTCGATCCAGAGAAGGACCTCGAGAGCCACAGGCGAATTGTGTCCCATCAACAGGTGAGGAGCGTGCGGTCCATGCTAAGAACTACGTGTACGGGGCTGCTGGTCCTGTTCGTGCTGTCGATCTCGACGGGAGTGCAGGCCCAACCTACCGAGAAAAAGCTGATCGAATACGGGTGGGACGTCCCTGCTCCGAGTTTCGTGGCAGACAACATCCGCGCGATGGAAGAGCGCCCTTTCGACGGGCTGATCATGAGAGTCCAGCCGATTGGGAGCATCTTCACCAACCGGAAGTACGAGGAGAGCCAGGTAGCAGCGGAGCTCCAGGCACTCGGCCGCATTGAATGGAAGCAGTTCACAGACAACTTCATCATCATGTACGCCGCCTCGACGATGGACTGGTTCAGTGACGCAGACTGGGACTGCGTGGTGAACAACGTACGCCTCTGCGCGAAGGCGGCGAGGATCGGGCGGTGCAAAGGGCTCTGCTTCGACGCTGAGCCATACGGCAATAACCCATGGATCTACCCGGAGCAGGCGCAGGCTGGCACGAGGAGCTTCGCCGAATACCAGACCATTGTGCGCAAGCGCGGGGCACAGTTCGTGGATGCCATCGAAGCCGAGATGCAGACCCCGGTCATCCACACGTTCTTTCTGCTCAGCTACTTCGGGGATCTGGCGGCGGAGGCCGACCCCGCGATGCGAGAGGCGGGGCTGATCAACCGCCACTACGGTCTGCTGCCCGCGTTCATTGAGGGCATGCTGGATGCGGCAGACCCGGGAACCGTGATCACCGATGGCAACGAATCGTCGTACTACTACACCAAGGCGGAGCAGTTCGAAAAGTCGCGCGATGTGATGCGAGACCAGGCGTGGAAGATGCTGTCCCTGGCGAACCAGGCGCGCTACCCGGCGCATGTCCAGGTGAGTCAGGCGCTCTACGTGGACCATCTCTTCGACCTGCGTGTGCGCAAGAACATCAGCGAGTTCATGACCCCCGAAGAGCGCGCGCTGTGGTTCGAGCACAATGTCTACTATGCGCTTTCCACGGCGGACCGCTACGTCTGGCTGTACAGCGAGCGCATGAACTGGTGGCTTGACCGCGACGTGCCCGAGCTGCTTCCAGTGGCCATCAGGCGTGCGCGGGCGAAGCTGGCCGCTGGCGAGCCGCTGGGGTTCGACCTGAGCGCGGTGATCGAGGAAGCCACGGAACGGCGATCCGCGATGCTCGCGGCCAGTCTGGTTCGCCGATCCGCGGATGTGGCCCCGGTTCCGGCAGGGCAGACGCCGGCGATCGACGGCGTGCTCGATGACCCGCTCTGGCGTTCGGTGAGCGCCATGGAGGCGTTCGTGCCGTACATCGGGGTCAAGCCCGACCCCAAGCTCGCGGCCACTCTTGCGTGGGCGGCCTATGACCAGGATAACCTGTACATCGCCTGCTACTGCTACGAGCCGAATCCCGCGGGCGTCAAGGTCATCGGTTCGGCGCGGGACCATGATGTGTGGAACGGCGACAGCGTAGATCTATTCCTGTCCGCCGGTCAGGAACGGAAGCCCTACTACCACCTCATCGTCAACCCCGAGGGCGTGCTGTGGGACGCCGCCTGCAACGGGTCAGACGATCTCAGTTGGAGCCCGGACCTGCACGTGGCAACGCACCGCGATGCGGGGTACTGGTCGGTGGAACTGTCCCTTCCCTGGAAGTCGCTGAGCAGGAATGCTCCAGTCGCGGGACAGACCTTGTACGCGAACCTGTGCAGGCAGCGGATTACTGGCGGCGAACAAACCTCCTGGTCACAGTGCGTCGGCGGGTTTGTCGAGCCAGACAACTTCGGACTGTGGACCTTCCGGTAGATAGGTGCGTCCCCGGAATGCAGGTGCGGCGCGGCACCGTGGAGAAGAGCACACTGGAACATACGGAGGGCACCGTGACTGCCCGTCGAACCGAGGGATGTAGCATGGCGCTGAGCGTGACGCTCTGGAACGAGTTCAGGCACGAGAGACAACTGGACGCCTGCCGAGAGATCTACCCCGAGGGCATACATGCCGCCATTGCGGACTACCTCGAGCGCAACACTGATTTCAGGCTGAGGCTGGCCTGCCTTGATGAGCCTGAACACGGCTTGACAGAGCAGGTGCTGGATGATACGGACGTCCTCATCTGGTGGGGTCACGTGGCTCAGGGCGAGGTGAGCGATGAGGTCGCAGACCGCGTATGCACTCGTGTACTGGCAGGCATGGGACTGATCGTGCTGCACTCGGCCCTCAAGAGCAAGGTCTTCTTGCGGCTGATGGGCACCACCTGTGACATCAAATGGCGCGAGTCAGGCGAGAAGGAGCGGCTCTGGGTCGTGGCCCCCGGGCACCCCATTGCTGCCGGACTGGGCGAGTACATCGAGATCGAAAACACCGAGATGTACGGGGAGCATTTCGACATTCCGGTACCCGACGAACTTGTCTTCATTAGCTGGTTTCCCGGCGGCGAGGTGTTCCGCAGTGGCTGCTGCTTCAGCCGGGGAAATGGTCGCGTTTTCTACTTCCGTCCGGGGCACGAGACACACCCCATTTACCACAACGAGGAAGTGCTCAGAGTCATCCTGAACGCGATCAAATGGGCGGCCCCGAGCGGCGGCCCACAGTTCCGGCGCGGCAATGTGCCGCCGCTGGAACGGATATGAGGCGAGCAAGTGCGTTTGCGAACAGCAGATCGCGGATATGCGCAGGCACTGAACCCGGCCGTCCTGGCGGCGTTGGTCTGCCTGGCTTGCATCGTGCCGATATCGAGGGTCAATGGGCACCAGCCACCTGGGATCGAGTACAAGATATACTGCTTTCCCGATGACGCATTGCCCGTGATCGATGGGGATGGGGGCGATTGGGCGCGTGTGCCGGCGGAGTACAGTGTGGACGGCAGTCATCTGCGCGACACAGTCATGGGGAAAGACGACCGGATGTCGCCCGATGACCTGCGCGTCGAGGTCACTGTGGCATGGAGTCCGACCACTAACCGGCTGTACTTCCTGTACCGCGTCTGGGATGATCTGCATAACTTCCGGGAGGACTGGGGCGACATCTTCGAGGTCGTGCTTGACGCCGACCATTCCGGCGGCCAGTATCACAGCTACTCGGACGTGACGCCCGAAGTCGAGGAGAAGCTCAAGAGCACACATTGCCAGAACTACCACATCTTCACCCCGCCAGGGCCGGGCAGGCCGTGGGCCTGGGTATGGGGATCGCAGCAGTGGTTGGTTGAGAAGCCCTGGAGTGAGCACGCGTACAGTTATGCCTTTGGGCCGGGCGAACCGGGCCCACTGTGCCTGGAGTTCAGCATAAGTCCGTTCAACTACGCGAGTTACCTTGGCCCGGAGTTCAGCGCAATCCACAAGCTGACAGCCGGCGAGATTGTTGGGCTTTCATGGTCCGTGCTCGACTACGATGAGGATAACGAGCGCTACGAGGGTTTCTGGAACCTGTCGCACAACACGCGGATGGACCGCACTGCAGACCTGCTGCCCAACTTCCGGCTGATGCCGCTTGAGCCCCATGAGGGCATCGAGTAGGCGATCCGCATCAGCGGTCATATGGCGTTTGCGTGTCGCCGTTCTTTTGTGCTAAAATGAGCGTTGGCGTAGGGTGAGCCCGCTTTGACCCGGGCCCAGACGCTTCGGATGCATTGGGCAGGCCGTCAGTCTGTCGGCCTCTTTTCATGTCCGGCTGTTTCCGGAGTCCCGTGGCCCCGGTCCAGTCCCGGGAGGATCCCAGCATGCGCAATCGGGCGCGAGCATTGCTACCAGCGATCGTACTCTGCATCGCAGCACTGGCCTTCATCGCTTTGTCCGGCACGGGTTGCGGCAAGAAGGGTGAAGACGCCGCAGGCGGGGCCCCGACTGGGGGCCCTGAACAGATGATGGCGGGTGCACCCGGCGGCGCACCGATGGGCATGCCTGAAGGTGGCGGGATGCCCGGTGGTCCCGCTGGTCCTCCTGGAGGCCCAGGCGCGCCCGGGGGCGCACCACCAGCTGGAGGACCGGCAGGACCGGCAGGACCGGGTGGACCCAGTGAGGGTGCTGGTGGACCCGGCGGACCTGGTGGCCCAGCTGCAGGTCCGTCTGAGGGCGACGAGGGCGAAGGCGGCGCTGCCGGCGGTCCCGCAGCTCAGCCGGCAAAGGTGGAAAAGGCTCCTCCCGCAACTGCCAAGCAGGTCGCGGCGGTTGAGGAAGCGCTCGGCATACTGCGAACATTCCTGACGCGCGAAGTTCCGGCACCCACTGCCGCTGACAAGAAGACCGGCGATGGGGACGACACAGACGCCCCGGCAGTGCAGGCCTCCTCGGGCGGCATGCAGTTCGCCCAGGCCGGTGGACCTGGTGGACCTGGTGGACCTGGTGGACCTGGTGGACCTGGTGGACCTGGTGGACCTGGTGGACCTGGTGGACCGGGCGGACCGGGCGGCCCCAGTGGACCGGGTGCCGGCGGTCCTGGTGGGCCCGGTGGAGACGGTCCTGCCGCTGGAGCCGCTCCCGCTGCGGACGGCGTTCCTCCGCTGGCCCTCGCAATCGCCGTCAAGCGCGTCTGTCAAAAGACCCGCGGTGTCCAGATGAACCAGCAGAAGTGGTTCCACGAATACTGGTTCTTCATGGCCCGCTCGTTACTCGAAGAGGTCCAGACCAAGTACAGCGACTTCCCGCTGGCGCAGCTTTCTCACGCCGCCCAGACCAAGAGCGACTGGGAAGCCTACCTGTGGCATTGGGCGATGCGCAAAATGCTGGCACAGGCTGATTACTCAGACCTGCTGGACAGCGCTGATGCCATCGCCAAAGCGCGCGTCGGGCTGGCTGCAATCCACGCGATCTGCCGCTACGGTCTCCTGATGGAGAACGTGGACGCAACCAAGATCGGCCGCCTCATCTCCCCCACCATTTCCCACACCATCAACGCGATCCGCGTGAGCTTCGGCAACGCGAACTATGACCCGGCATCGGTCGAGCGCGATGAGACCAAGCGCAGCCGCCTGATGGTCGAGGTGTTCGACAACTACCTGAAGTTGGGGCACAACTGGCACTGGGAGCGGTCGCGCAATTGGGCTTACCTGTCCCGCGTGTCCGCCAATGTTCCCACCTACACCTGCGATTCCTGCGGCCGGAAGCTTACACGAGACGGGCAGATGTGGCGCTGTTCACGCTGCGGCAAGGCAACGCGTCCGGCCATCCCCGGCACGTTCGAGGTCGTCGAACCCCATGAATGTCTGGACTGTGGCTATCGTGATCAGTACCGCGTATCCGCTATCCAGTGTCCGTCCTGCTACACCAGCCCCGATGGGCGTTACCGTCTCACCCGCTCCTGGAACTCGCCGACGTTCGCAAGGCGCCAGCAGGGGATGAAGAACGCGCAGAAGACCCACAAGACCGCCGAGGCCGTGTTCGCGAGCAGTTCGGTGCTCCCGACCAAGGCCGACCGCCAGGCGTACGAGGCCTGGGTCGCGGCCTCGCCGTCGCCCGAACGCGTGCCGTCGCTGCACCAGATGGAGCTTGAGGCTCACGAGGTTCGCCTGCGAGCCGCAGCCATACCGAACGACCGTCAGCCGCAACGCAACTAGACGGGCAAGGTCGGGCATCGTCATTGGCCCGACCCCCAGTCCGGAGGGCGCTGGATGAGACATCGCCTGATCATTGCAGCCATCTTGCTGACCATTCCGGTGCTGCTTATTGGGTGCAAAGAGGAGCCGGAGCCGGAGGCGGCCGCGCCGCCGCCGCCAGACCCGGGCTGGCCCAGCTACTCGCCGATGGCTGCCGCCATCGAGTTCGAGTTGCAGGAGGCCCACTACCACATCCGCAAGGGCCGGTATATGGCGCCCGACAGCTATGGTAGCGAAGCCGAGATGCCTGCTGCAATGGGCTACACGCAGTGGGCTTTTGCCAATGCCACGCGCCTGTATGAGTCTCCACAGTCTGCCGCTGACGACAAGCAGAAGCTCGAGATTGAGACCAAGCGTAACAGCCTCTTCGCGGGTGCGACTGATGCGGCCGATCACCTCATCCTCGAACATGGCGGCCACTTCTCAGTCCCCCACGGGTACGTGCCGCGGTGCAAGTGGTGCGGGCTCCCGATGCCCAAGAGCCTCATGCGCTGGCCGATGGAAGATGGCGAGAAGCACGTCGAGTGTCCGCGCTGCGGCGCCCGCGACTCATTCCCAACCGGCCTGATCTACCACTGCCCGAACTGCCACGATGTGATGGCCGGAACACAGCTCGGGCCCCGCTGTCCGACGTGCAGCCGCGGCTGGGCAGGGTCCGAGAAGCACTGCTCTCGCTGCGGCTACGCGACGAGCGTACTCAGCCGACAGGGCCAGCGCTGCCCCAAGTGCGGCGCGAAGTGGAACTTCGACGTGCCCTTTGGCAACTGGCCTGCCCGAGCGCCGACCCCCGTGGACTTCACGGGCTCTGGCGAGGGCGACCAGTGCACCGCCTACACCGCGGTTACCGGAAGGCGCTGTCCAAACAAGCTCCACGCGCACGGGAAGGACAAGACCGACCTGGCATGCTGGTACCATCGTGGCCAGAAACAGCGTGACGAGGTTGCCGCCTCGGGTGGCGGCGCACCCGCGACCGCTGGTGGTGCCGGCGCAGCCGGTGGGATGGGTGGCGGCATGGGTGGCCCCGGTGGACCGCCTGGAATGGGTGGCCCTGGTGGACCTCCCGGCATGGGTGGTCCCGGCGGACCGCCTGGAATGGGCGGACCGGGCGGGCCTCCCGCAATGGGCGGACCGGGCGGACCTCCCGCTGACATGGCGCCTGGTGGCGCGGGAGGGCCTCCTGGTGGCGCCGCGGCCGGGCCTCCTCCCGGTGACATGGGTGGCGCTGAGTAGCGCTACGGCAGGCCCCGGCAATCCGGCGCGCGTTGCCGCATAACTCGAGCCTAACAGCGTACCAGGCCGCGCACATCCTGCGCGGCCCTTACTTTCAGGGTGATATGCATGTTCAAACTCAGCGTCATCAGCGACGAGATCTCCCAGGACTTCCAGCGGGTCGTCGATGTCTGCAAGGAGTACGGGGTTGCCATGGTGGAGCCGCGGTCCGTGTGGGACACCCCGCCGCACAAGCTGTCTGACGAGCAGCTCAACCAGATGAAGGCGATCATGGATGCCAGCGGGTTCAGCGTGCCCTGCATTGCATCGCCTTTCCTGAAGTGCGATCTTGGCGACGCAGACCAGTACCAGGAGCATCTGGGTATCCTGCGCCGCTGCATCGAGATCGCGCACCGCTTCGACTGCAAGATCATCCGCGGGTTCACCTTCTGGAAGACCGGGCCCGCACAGGCCGTGTGGCAGCAGCTTCTGGACGCCTATTCCGAGCCGATCCGCATCTGCGAACAGGAGGACGTGTACATCGGGATCGAGAACGAGGCATCCACGCATATCGCCACCGCTGCCGAGGCGGAAGCAATGTACAAGGACCTCGCCAGCGACCGCGTCCGCGCAATCTGGGACCCGGCAAACGAGGTATATGCCGCCGACGGTGAGCTGCCTTTCCCGAACGCCTTTGAGCGGATGAAGCCCTTCATGATCCACATGCATATCAAAGACGCGGTCCGCGACGCGCAGGCTGAGGGAGGCGCCCGTTGCGTCCCGGTGGGTGATGGCGGGTATATCGACTACCCCGCACAGTTCCAGGCGCTCGTGGACATGGGGTACGAGGGAGCCTGCAGCCTCGAGACCCACTGGCGGCCCGATTCGCAACTCGACGAGGAGACGATGAACAAGCCGGGTGGCGCGGCTTTCTCCGCCGGCGGCGAGCAGGCCAGCCGCATCTGCTTCGAGAAGATTCTCGGGATGGTTGCGAACCTGAAGAGCTAGAGTCACCCTCGAACGCTATGGGATGCACCGCCCGGGAGCGCCATCCCGGGCGGTTCGGTGCCTGCCAGAGCGTCGCGACTCCGGCGCCCGTGGCATCTTTACGCGGGTGTCAGCGGGCTGTATACTCATTCGTGTGACGGGTCGGCCCGGCAGGTACTCCCCATCAGAGCGTCCGGCAACCGCATGCCAAGACACAACTCAGGCCACCAATGTCTGAGCAACGCAATCCCCCTCGCTGCGACAGCTGGGATACTCTATGTACTCATCTGGGGCGTCGACCTGCGCTTGTCACTGACGCCCTCTGTGTTCGTCGACACCTGGTCGACTGGTCCTCCGGCATCCGCTGCGAAGCCCAGGCTCTGGGCCTACGTCGACACCGCCGCCTTGGTTCCCGACGCAGGCGTCGTGGCGCCTGCGAGCGCTTCCCTGTATGACGATGTTCCGGCTTATGAGACACTGGGCAGGAATGATCTGGTCGCCCGGATCCAGCGCATCCGAGACGAACTCGGGCCGCTGCTGACAGCCAGGGTCCACGAAGGGACCGCAGCAGTCAGCCTTCGTGACCTCTGCGCGAGCCTTGGCAATCAGTTCACCTGGGACGGTGCTGGACCCGCCCTGGTATCCGGGTCTGAGGGTGTCACCGAGTTCGCGCCAGGTTCACGTACAGCTCGGCGAAACCTGCACAGCCTGACCCTTCCCGCTCCACCGTTTGTGGAGGGTCACGACCTGTATGTTCCGGTTCGCAGCGCGGCAGTAGCACTGGGCCTGGAGTTGACCCAGGAACGAGGGGGCTCCGTGGTGTGTCTGACCCGCGGCGCCACCACGGTCCGGGCCCTCATCCCGGCGCAGGCGTTCAGCATAGAAATCGACCGCTCAGACCGCTGGGTCCGGGTGTTCTACGCCGGGGAGTTGGCCAAACACTACCGCGCGTGCACTGGTGCGGGCGAGAACACGCCAGTGGGCCGGTTCCATATCCAGAACAAGTGTGTGTGGCCCGGGTGGCGCGCATACTGGGGCGAGTTCATCCCCGGCGGTAGCAGCCGCAATCCGCTCGGTGCAAGGTTCATGGGCACGTCGGCCAGAGGGCGCGTCACCGGCTGGACCATCGGGATACATGGAACGAACCAGCCTTCATCCATCGGACGCAGGATATCGGGCGGCTGCGTCCGTCTGCCGAACCCCGATATCATCGAGCTGTACGAAGTCATACCGATCGGCACTCGGGTCACGATCCACGAGTGAATGCGCAAGGGTGAACTCGATGATCCTTGGTGTTGGCACAGACATCTGCTCGGTCAAGCGTATGCAGTACATGACCGAGAAGTATGGCGCCCGTTTTCTCGACCGCGTCTTCACGCCCGAGGAGCAGGAACGTGCCAGGTGCAAAGCGGGGTCGGCCGAGAGGCTGGCCGCGCGCTTCGCCGCCAAGGAAGCCACCATGAAGGCACTGGGGACGGGCTGGGCGTGCGGTGTGCGCTTCCTGGACATCCACGTGACCAACGAGTTTGGAGGGCGCCCGGTTGTGCGGCTCGTGGGAACCGCCGCGAGCTGGGCGGAGTCCATCGGTGTGACACGCATTCATGTGTCGCTCTCTCACGAACGCGAGCAAGCCGTTGCATTCGTGGTTCTCGAGGCGGCGGACGGCCGTCCCTGGACCGACTGACGTGGGTCGCGAGCCCGGTTTCCACCCATTCCCGGTCCACCCCACCAAGCGAGTCCCACCATGCGTCTGATCGACCGCTATGTCCTGCGACTGATGGTCATGCCGACGCTCATCGGCGTCGCCGTCTTCATGGTCATCATGCTGTCCGAGACGGCAATCAAACTCGGCGATACGGTGATCGGCCTCAGAGTTCCGCCTGCTCTCATCGGTCAGTACTTCCTCTTCCGCCTCCCCCGTGTATTCGCCTGGTCCCTCCCCGTCGGCATTCTGGTTGGCGCCGCCATGGTGACGACGCAGATGGCGAGGGCCGGAGAGGCGACTGCCATGCGCGCCGGAGGAGCGAGCTTGCGGCGCATCTGGGTCTCGATTGTGGCTCTCGCGATGGCGGCAACCGTTGTCTCGTTTGCGGTCGAGGAGTTCCTGGTACCCGCTGCCAACACCCGGGGCACCAGGGTCTTCAACACCATGACCCGCACCCAGCCTGTCATGGAGTCGCGAAGCGATCAGGTCTTCCGCGACGAAAAGGGGCAGATCATCTACGTTGGGCATATGGATGTGGTCAGCAACCAGTTACAGAATGTCCTGGTTGTTGACCAGAGAGACGACGGTAGCCCCAAGGTCATCACTGCGGCCCGGCGCGCCGAACGCCAGGGCAATGAATGGATGCTGCGCGAGGGTATCCGGCTGCGACTAGGCGCTCGCGGGAGCGAACTCGGGCCATGGGAGCCGTTCGAAGCAGAGGCCATAAGCCTGTGGAGCGCCCTCGACGAGTACTACAGCGACCAGCGGACGGACTACGAGATGAGCGCTCGTGAGATCCGCGAGCGCGTCGACCTGCTGCGCTCTTCGGGTCAGGACCCGCAAAGGTGGGAAGTCCGGCTGCAGTTCCGGTACTCCATGCCCGTTGCCTGCCTGGTTTTCGCGATGGTCGCCGCACCCCTGGGAATGCAGTTCGCCCATCTGGGCAGCTTCGTGGGGATCGTCATCTCGATCTTGGTGGTCTTCCTCTACAACGGCGTGCGCTCGTGGGGACTTGCATTCGGTCTTGTGGGCGACCTGAACCCGATCGTGGCCGCCTGGGCGCAGAACATCATCTTCGGGTCACTCGGTCTGTGGCTGGTGCTGCGGGCGCGGTAGTTCCGCGACGGCTAACCCGACAGGAGCTCCTCCACCGCGGGTCGACTGAGCCTGTGCGCGGATGTGCCCTGACCGCCCGCCACGATGGCACCCACGGCGTTTCCCCATCGCAGCGCATCAGACCCGCCGAGGCCCGCCAGAATCGCCGCCAGGAAGCCCGCGTTGAAAGCATCGCCGCAGCACGTGGTATCGACCACCTCCACGCGGAAGCCTTCGGAGCGGAACTCGCCCTCTGGGCCGACCAGGAAAGACCCGGCCGCCCCCAGCTTGAGCGCGACCGTAGTTCCCCCCCGGGCGAGGCCGCGAGCGGCCTTAAGTGGATCGTCGATGCCCGATACCGCGGCGGCTTCCACCTCGTTCGGGAGGAAGTAGTCGACTGCCCGGATCGCCTCGCGCACCCCGGAATCCCACTTCTGAGATGGATCATACCCCGTATCCAGGGATGTCGTGATCCCCAGTTCGCGCGCCCGCAGGCAGATATCAACGATAGCGGGTCGCAGCTTGCTCTGCAGGAAGTAGCTCCCGATATGCACGTGCCGGGCCTTCAGAAGGAGTTCATCCGAGACGTCGGCGCCAGTGAGCGAGTCGATCGTGCCCAGGTATGTGACGAAGGCACGGTCGCGGGGCCCGGAAATTGAGACCGTCAGCCCGGTGCGCAGCGACCCATCCCGGATGATGTGCGCGGTGGAAACGCCATTGGAGTTGAGGCCTTCGAGCACGAATGTCCCGAAATCGTCCTCACCCACCCTCGCCCGCAGAGCAGATTGCAGCCCGAGGCGCGCCGCGAAAGTGGCAACGTTCGCGGTGCAGCCACCAAGGTGCATTCCCATGGCCTCTGCCAGGACTTCCTCGCCAAAATCGGGCAGGCGCGTGACCCCGGCCAGAATGAGATCGACGTTGACGTCACCGATGCAGAGAATGTCGTGATCTTTCACCTGGCACTCCTTCGTCATCGCCGGCACTGGAGATGTCCCGGCGCCTGGGTGCTGCCTGGCATTCATCAGGGCCCGTCGGCGCCCGGACCGCCCCCCAGTGGTGCGCGCCGGACTTCGACGCCCACGAGTTCGCCGGCCCACTGTGTGCCCTGGACCCATGCAAAGAGGCCGGGGAGCGGGTCGAGTTCGGCTCGTGAAGCGGTGCGCGCGGCCTCGGGCCCCGGCTTTGAGATGCGGCTCAGTACCCGTGCCTGCGTCCCGATACTGACCGCCTCGGCGATCGCACCGTCGACACCAGGCAGGATCCTGCGCACGAGGAACTGGCCCTTGAGGGTCTTCCACACGGGCTCCTTGACGCGCCCCGATGAATCGAAGTGCAGCTTGCTCGCGACCCACACCTGCTGCCCCGGTTGCGGGCGCGCATCCTTCGGGTAGCGCACGCGGATGGTGACCTCCTCCAGCCCGAGTTGGACCCGCCGGACCTGCCCAGCCTGGCCTGCAGCCCGCCAATAGAGGATCTCGCTCCCATCCGGCGCCCAGCTCATGCCCAGAGGCACGGGCGAGTTGGGACCGCCACCGTCCAGGACGGTGCCCACAATCTGGCGACGCTCCTGCGTGGGTGGCCACGCACACCACATCCCGGCGTTTGCGGCGTAGGCAAGAAGACTTCCATCAGGGGACCAGCACGCCGCCCCAACGCTCTGAGCCAGCCTGACGGGCGCCAGAGAGGGCAAGCCCCCCAGCCAGAGCGATGCATCTGCATCGAAGAAGCAGTAGAGCGCGGAATCAGGAGACGGCCTCTCATCGTCGAAGTCCGGGCTGACTTCCTCCGGTCTGCCTGTCAGTGACAACCGGAAGCACCGCTTCTCATTTCCGGCCCAGACCGCCACGGGATCCCATCCAAGCCACTGCCTGAGTCTCACCCACTGGCCACCGCGAACCTGCACCATCGGCCGGCGCGCCCCTGTCGCGGTGTTGATCGCGACCGCGGTGCAGTCCTCGCCGTCCTGCATCAGAGCAACCAGAGTGTACTGCGACGGCCAAGCGAGGTGCATGGCAGGGCCCGCTTTGACAGGGTCGCCCACATACCGCCGGGCGCCGTTTCTGACCGCGGTGAGCGCGAGTTGGCACCAGCCGTTACCGGTCGCCACCCAGTACGCGATCATTTCACCGTCGGGTGACACGGCGAAATGGGGCGTGGCGGGGCTGTCAAGGCTCACCTTGGCTGCGGGTTCCGCGCAGACAATGATTGCCGGCACGTCGGGCCAGCGTTCCCAGCCACCAATGACCACCCCCTTCCCGGTGGGCAGCCAGGCAGCGCTCTCACCAAGGGTCTCCCCCACAAGCTGGTCGCCCAGAGCGACAAGCTGCCGGAACTGTGTGACGTCAAGCGCGTAGGCGGCAGGCTGCGCTATGGCGATGCAGGCGAGGAAGAGCAGCATGTATCGGCGCATTGGCGCATCCTCTCCAGTACAGTATCGGTTGCATCGGGACAGCAGTTTCTCAATGCCCCTGCTGCCGCCCCGCAGGGGAACGGGGTTAGGCAAGGACGAATTTCCCAATCGCTTCGGCGACCCCCTCCGGGCCGCTGTCGGAGACGTACTGCGCGGCAGTCTTTACGGGCTCCTGTGCATGCGGCATGGCCACACCAAAGCCCGCCATCTCGACAAGCTGCAGATCATTGAGCATATCCCCCATGCCCATTGTCTGCGACATCGGGATTCCGAGATGGGACGCAAGCCAGCGCAGAGCATTTCCCTTTCCGGCGTCGCGGCTCAGAAACTCGATGTACTCCGGCATGGAACGGGTGACCATCACTCGATCGCCGAAGGCCGCGCTCGCCTCGCCAAGCACATCCATGGCATCGTCCGGGGGCACGCAGATCAGGAGCTTGATAGGGCTCTCACCGTCAAACCGTCTCATATCCCCCGCCGGGACGGGCGGCAGACCGGTGCGACGGTAGTACAGTAGTGCCCAATGAGACACTCGGGTGACGTACATCGTGTCGCCGAGGTAGTAGTGGAGATGGTAGCGCCGGTCGATGCAATAGCGCACCACTTCGCGGGCGAGGTCAGCGGGAACCGGCTGCTGGTAGAGCGGCACGGGGTCACCCGGAACACGGATGACGGCTCCGTTGAAGGAGATGATCGGCACACCGTGCAGGCCGAGGCGCTCCACGAAGGTCTCCGCGGATACGTGAGGGCGGCCGGTAGCGATGGCTACCGTCACTCCCCTGGCCGTTGCTGCCTTGATTGCGCGGATGTTGCGTTCCGACACCTGGTGAGCACCCACTACGAGGGTTCCGTCCAGATCGATCCCTATGAGACGTATTTCAGGCTGCATGCGTCAGTCTCCCAGACGCCAACAGACCCGGCGGAATGCACCACCGGACCCGGCGCGATGCTCAGGCTGCTCCGTCTGACAGCTCTCAGAATACCACATTCGGCCCAACAGGCTGAAGGGCAAGGGCGATCGATTCCGGCTGTCTCGTCAGGCGCCCCGCGCCTGCTCGACCGCAGAAACGATCGCCTGCAGATTGGCAGTTGGCGTGGTCAGTGGCACTGCGCATTCGGGGCCGATGATCTCTATGCCTTGCGCGAGGCATTCACGCACTTCCCGCGCCACGTCCTCAGGTGTGCCCCGCAGCAACGTATCCGGGTTGTTGATGTTGCCCATGAGAGTGATGCGGCGCGATCCGTGGTCGGTCATGCCCTCCGCATCCACGATCTCGCGGGCCCTCCGCGCGGGGACTCTGGAGTCGAAGTGGAAACACGCGAAGCCCGTGTGCGAGATCGCGCCCAACCTGTCCGCCGTATTGCCGCAGATGTGGAGGATGACCGGTCCCGGGATGGCTGCGGCCAGTTCGCAATGGATTGGCCAGAGCATTTCGCGGTACATCGCTCCGGATACAAGGTCGCCGGTAGCGTGATCGGCGAGCGTGATCGCGTCGGCCCCCGCATCGAACTGGGCCGTCGCGAACAAAGCGGCGACCGGCTGCAACTGCCGCAGGATGGCGCCGACCTGGGCCGGATCGTCGATGGTCATCACCAGGAACTCTTGTACGCCGAAGAGGTGGTATGCAAGCGTCCACGGCCCGAACACTTTTCCGATGAGCGCCACGTCAGGGTACTGTCTCCGCAGAATCCGCAGAGCATCGAGGACGACCCGGCAGGCAGGATGGCTGATCAGGTCCAGGGGTATTCGGATGTCCTCGACCGTGCGACATAGTCTGCCGACCACGTCGGGCATAAGGTCCCGGCGCCCCCAGTCCACTTCACAGCCGAGGGCCGCTGCCTCCTGCTGCACGGAGAAGACGGGAGCGATCGTGTCATAGCCAAGGATGTGGTGCCCTGCCGCAGCCAGACCGGCCATAGTCTGGGCATCCAGATGGGCCTCCGGGAACCAGCACCCGGTCTGTCCCATGAGCTCGACAGTCGCGACCGACACTGCATTTCCGACGGACGTGCGGTCCGCGGGCTGCTGCGCAAGACAAGCCATGAAGCGCTGGCGATGGGTCATCTGGTCCTCCGTCTGCCCAATCCTGTTGCACCGGTCCTCAGTGAGAACGCGGATCCGGAACGGAGTGGCTTTCCCCAACAGAAGCGCGATGTCCTGCCGCGGAGTTCCACGCTTGACCCCGTCTATGGGGGCCTTTAGAATGGGCCGTATTTCGCGCCCACTGGGAGGGTCGATTTGCAGTCGCCTCGCGGCCGTGGCGTCACGCTCAGATCGGTTCTGATCGGCCTGATCCTGATGGCCGTGAACGTCTACTGGGTGACCATCGTCGAGGTGCGATGGTACTCGCTGGACGGCTCCTGCCTGCCTCTGTTCATCACCCCGGTCTTCCTGCTCTTCTGTCTCGCGGTGCTCAACCTTGTCCTGATGAGGCTCTGGCCGCGCCTGGCCTTCAACCAGGCCGAACTGCTCGTGACGTATCTCATGGTGGTCATCTCCGAGACGCTGGCGGGCCACGATTTCGTCCAGAACCTGTTCGGGGTGATCGGGCATCCGTTCCAGTTCGCGACTCCCGAGAACAAGTGGGAAGACCTGTTCCTGCAGTATGTGCCCGACTGGCTGACGGTCTCCGACGAGATTGCGCTCCGGGGCCTGTACGAGGGCGATGAGAGCTGGCTCAGCCCGGCGATGTACCGGCCGTTCCTGCCTGCTCTCATCGCCTGGGGCGGCTTCCTGCTGGTCCTGATCTTCGTGATGCTGTGCATCAACGTCCTGGTGCGCAAGCCGTGGACGGAGCACGAGAAGCTGTCTTACCCGCTGATCGTCCTGCCGCTGGAATTGACACGGGGCCAGGAAACCGCCCGGTTCTTCCGCAACCGACTCATGTGGGCCGGGCTTGGCGTCGCTTTTGTGATCGACCTGGTGAACGGCTGTTCAGCCATCTGGCCGCAAATCCCGGAGATCAAGTACATCAAGCTCTACGAGCTGTCGCAGCACTGGCCGTTCCGTCCTTGGAACGCAACAGGCTCCACGCGCCTGGGAATGTACCCCTTCGCTATCGGCCTGGCTTTCTTTCTGCCGTCCGATCTGAGTTTCTCCTGCTGGTTCTTCTACGTCATATCCAAGCTGGAACGGGTCCTCGGCGCCACCATGGGCTGGGAGTTGGTCAAGGGGTTCCCGTACCTGAACGAGCAGGCAGCGGGAGCCTGGATCGGCCTCGGGCTCATCGCAATCATCGCCACCAAGTCCCACCTGCTTGAGGTCTGGCGGCATGTGATGGGCTACAAGACTACCCTGAATGACGCGGACGAGCCAATGAGCTACCGTACGGCGCTCATCGGCATTGCCGTGGGGCTTGTCGCCCTGGGCGTCTTCTGCAGCTATGCAGGCATGTCGCTGGGCACAATCATCGGTTTCTTCGCCATCTTCTACCTGCTCTCGGTGGCGATCACTCGGGTGCGCGCGGAGCTGGGCACGCCTCATGAGATCTACTTCGTGAACCCCCACCGGGTGATGGTCCAGGTTGCGGGCGTGGGCGCCTTCACCATCCGAGATCTGACGGCATTGTCGGCAACCTACTGGTTCAACCGCGGCTATCGCTGCCACCCCATGCCATGCCAACTGGAAGCATTCAAGATGAGCGAGTTCGTGGACCTGGACCGCAAGTGGCTGGCCCGGGCCATTATGATCGCAACGGTCGCGGCCATCGTCCTCGGTTACTGGGCGAACCTGCACATTACCATGCGCGAGGGGGCTTCCGCACGATGCCAGGGCTTCAAATCCTGGGTGGGCTGGGAGACGTATAACCGGCTTGCGGGCTGGCTGCAGACGCCGGAGCCGACTGACTACAAGGCCATCGCGTTCATGGTCATCGGCGGTGCGATCGTCTTCGCCCTCAAGTCGCTCAGGTACCGGTACACCGGGCTTCCCCTTCACCCGGCGGGCTACGCGCTGGCCATCTCCTTCGCGATGGATTACTTCTGGTTCGCGTTCTTCGTAAGCTGGCTCGTGAAGACCGTGATCCTGCGCTACGGGGGACAGAAGGCTCACCGGAACGGGATCTGGTTCTTCCTGGGGCTCCTCCTGGGCGACTACGTCTTTGGCTCGATCTGGGCCATCATCGGGCCAGCCCTTGGCATACGCAACTACAAGATATTCATCTGAACGGGCTTCCGGTGACAGCACCTCACACCCGCGATCACCCATGAGGGAGCAAGGCGCGAGTGCACTGGCTCGATGGGAGAGCACCCGAGGGTGGCTATCGGGACACGCCGTCGCTGATGGCCGCTCTGCTCCGGGCAAATGAGGAACCACCGACCGCCGAGGAATTGCTGGACCGTCTCCGCGCAACGGGGATGGGTGTTATCCCCCCGGCCGTCCAACTGGGGGACACCGCCACCCTGTCTGACCGCTGTAACCCATGTATGTTACTAGCTCACAAAAAAGCCGCTGCTTCATTGACGGCACGGGGCGTGTCTGGTATAGTTACCCAGCTTTGTGACGCAGGATCAGAAAGTGAGGCTGGGCAGACGTGGCACAGGACAGACGTCGTGGCGGGCAGCGCAGGCCGCGCCCCTTCCGCCGGCGCAGGAAGAAGCCGTGCGCGATGTGCGCAAATCCCGCGGTAAACATCGTGGACTACAAGAACCTCGAGTTGCTCCGGCAGTACGTGGATGAGCATGGCCGAGTGCGCAAGGCCCGGCAGACTGGCAGTTGCCGCAAGCATCAGAGCCAGGTCGCCAAGGCCATCAAGCTCGCACGGGTCATGGCTTTGCTGCCCTACGTCGTCGACTAGCGAACACATACTGCACCCGCGCGGTCGCGTCTCAGCACTCAAGGCCGCGCGGGTTTGCCGTGTTGGCCGTCGTCGGAGGCCCCCAGCGTTCCCCTCTCAGCCGCGCGCGCGTTCCGCCTGCGCGGCCTTCTTGGTTCTCAAGCCGCCTGCGCCACCGCGAAGAGCATGTCCACGCCAACGCTGGCCCAGGCACTGCCCGCTACGGGCCTAGTACGGCGTGGGTCTGTGCGCTGTCTTCTTCCCAGGCGCCTGCTGGCAGCGACCACGAGTGCTCACCAGATCCACTCGTGGGAGATGTGCGAACCGTGCTATCATCGGCGCGCCTAGCCGCCGGCGCGCTCCCGCCATCGCCACCCGGACCCGGACAGTGAGCCGGCCCGCACGCCTTGACCTACCGACCGCACCGCCTGCGTCGGATGTGCTCTCCTGCCCGGAACCCGCACTGACACAGTGGGTGGCAGCGGAAGGTCAGCGATGTCAGCGCGCGTAGACTACCGACACGCGCCGCTCGCCCACAGGCGCGGAACCGAGGGCGAGACGCACACCCCATGCAGTCCCGGTGGTATCGGCGTCCTGTGGGGCGCCGGCATCGGCCAGTGAGTGCGTGCCCACGGCCAAACCATCCACGGTAGCCTCCTCCGGGATCGTCTGCGACATGAGCCAGACCTCGAAGGAGCGGACATCGGGCAGCAGTTCCCGGGGGCCGCTGGGAGCACCGATGGTCAGCGTCCCTCGGCCTTCCTCCTCGGTCCAATCCAAAGCTGTCGAGCAGACCTGTCCATCCTCGTACCCGTAAGTGGTGAAGTCGTCTTCGTACAGAACCTGGTGACCGCAGGCGCCGGGGACGACGCGCACGATCAGGTGCCGCCACGGCTCCGCATTGAGATGACTGGCGCAAGGCATGCAGGGGATCACCGCCCCAGCCTTCACGAAGAGCCCTCCTCCGGCCCATTCAGGGGGAGCCAGATCCACCCATCCCGGCCCCTCGTGAATCGCTCCCGACCACCAGTCGCGCCACTGGCCCGCCGGCAGGTACGCCCGGTCGGCGAAGGCCGATACGAGCAGGGCATCACCGAGCATGTACTGAGTGAGCGTGCTGTACGCCTCAGAGTCATCCGGGCAGACGAGGGGCATGGCGCGCAACATCGGCATGCCTGTCCGATGCGCCACGTGGGCCATGGAGTACAGGTACGGTACCAGTTCGTATCGCAGCCGTGCGTAGCGTGCGAAGGTGCCCTCGATCTCCGTCCCTTGATACCACGGCTGGCGCCAGTAGTTCCAGTTGTTCAGCTGAGCCCACGGTTGCAGGAACCCGAAATGGATGCCTTCCTTCGTGGTCACTTCCATGTCGCAGGTCATGAGCGAATGGCCACTCATGCTCAGGTTCAGCATTGATACCAGCGGCTTCGGTCCGCCACCGGTGTCACCCGACCACGTGCCCGTCCACTTCTGCAGCCCTGCATAGCCTGCTGCTGTGAAGCACGTCGCGCGTTTGCCTGTGTGCTCGCGGAAGCCTTGGCGCATCTGCTTTGAGTACAGCAGGGGATACAGATTGTGCATCTCCTGGTCGTCCATCCCGTTCGCCCACTTGCGGTCGGGGTGCTCCAGCACCTGGTTTGCGCCGTCCTGCTTGAACAGCTCGGCGCCCTGATCGACAAATCCGGACAGGTGCTGGAACCAGGGCTCCTCCGGGCGGGTGATGGCGTCCATGGAACGCGTCCCTGTGAGGTGTTCATCCACTTCGAAGGCTCCGGCCATCTGCGCGGCAGCGCCACTGGCAGGGGCATCGGGCACCGCGGCAGGCCGGGCATGCCGCTCCTCTTCGTGGCTGAGGTCGTAGTCGCAGCACAGCCAGAGCATGACCTTGAAGCCCATGCGGTGCGCCGCGTCCATGAAGTTGTGCGGCCCCCGGGGACAGTAGGGCGGGATACTGAACCGCTCCGGATGCCATCTCTTGTCAACGGAGAAATCGTAGTTGCGCTCCATCCAACCGGGCTCGAGCCCCACCACGTCGCAGGGGATGTCTCGATCCCGGAAGCGCAGGCACTCGTCAAGCATCGCCCGGGCATCCGCATCGGTATGACAGATGTACCAGAGCCCGAAGCTCCAGAGGGGCGGAATGCAGGGACGGCCTGTGATCTGTGTGTATCGGTCCAGAATGTCCGCGTACGTTGGACCGTGGATCACATAGTAGTCCAGGTCGCCTCGCGGGCCAGCGAAGCCGAACCACTCCTGGTCTGAGCACCCCATGTCGTAGTAGTGCTGCCAAGTGGAGTTGACGAACAGCCCGTACCCGCGGCTGGACATGCAGAATGGGATCGGGATGTAGCTGCTCACGTTGCGCACCCACATGCGCGCACGGTGGCCGCGGTGTTCGATCCGATCCCGCGTCTGGTCCCCGAAACCAACGAACCGCTCTCCGGGCTCCAGGTCGAACTGCGCGCCAAACCCGTCCTCATTGCACCAGCAAGGCGCCCTCTCAGCCAGCAGCCTGCCATCTGGTCCGGCGAAATCGAGTTGCCCGCTGGTCTTGTGGAGTGTAAGGTGCAGGTGTTCAGTGTACAGGACTGCCCGCCGTGAACTGTCCGAGAGCTGACAATCAACGGGCCCCCAGTCGTCACGCACGAAGCCATAGCGTGACAGCCCACCATCCACGAACTGGCCGTCTCGCGCGATCCTGATGCGCGCGATATCCTCAGTGCACATCTGCACGCGCAGGATGCGCCCCGATGCGGATGTTGCATCAAACCCGGACGGGACTTCGATAACGCGTTCCACACGGTCTCTTCGGGGCATGGTCATCACTCCTGGGCTGCTGGTGCGTCTCGCCTATCCCTTCACCGCCCCAAGCTGGATGCCCCGGACGAAGAAGCGCTGGCCCACCACGAACAGCACGATCAGCGGAATCATCGCCATCACCGATGCGGCCATGAGCAGCGTGGTCTCGCGGCCATAGGTGCTGTCGAAGTACAACAGGCCGATGGGCAGGGTGCGCAGGAAATCGTCCTTGATCATGACTAGCGGCCAGAAGAAGGACTGGTAATTGCCCATGAAGGTGAAGATCGCCAGGACGATCAGGCCCGGACGCGCCAGGGGCATCACCACGTCCCAGAAGATCTGCCAGTGGCTGGCGCCGTCGATTTCGGCGGCCTCGTCCAGACTCGTGGGGATGGTCAGCATGAACTGTCGCAGCAGAAAAGTTCCGTACGCGCTGAAGCACGCCGGCAGGATGAGAACGGTATACGTGTTGATGAGCTTCAGGGTGGTCAGGACCCAGTAGTTCGGAATGAGCGTGACAAGGCCGGGGACCATGAGGGTCGCGAGGTACAGGAGAAAGACTTGGTCGCGCATCTTCCACCGCAGACGGCTGAAGGCATACGCTGCGGCGGCGCTGGTCAGCACCTGCCCAAATGTCACCCACGCGGCCACGAAGACGCTATTGAAGTAGTAACGCCCGAAGGGGATGGTGCGGATGACCTCGGCGTAGTTACCGAAGCGCCATTCCATGGGCAGGAACTGGCCCGACTGCACCTCGGATAGTGGCTTGAGGCTGGTCGAGACCATCCACAGGAAGGGGTACATCATCGTCAGCGCGGTGGCGGTGAGCAAGACGTAGCCACCAATCGTGACCACCGCCTGCAGAGGCGTGCGCTTGCGGAACCCCTGCGCGGTTCGCGTTTCCTTCTCGTCCAGATAATCGTGTGCCGCCATTGGCGTCCTCGTGTACCGCGGATTGTGGGAACAGCTTCGAGAACCTGCTTCACACGTCCATGTCGAAGGCGCTCTTGCCGAACTTCCAGTTGATGAGGGTCATCACGAAAATCAGCAGGAACATGACCCAGGCGATCGCCGAGGCATAGCCAAGCTGGTACTCCTCGAAACCCTTCATGTAGATGTAGTAGCCGAGAGTAACCGTTGACTCGGCCGGGCCGCCGCGGGTCATGACCCGGGCCTGCTCGAAACCACCTTGCAGGCCGCCGATTGCGCTCATGACGACGATGAAGAAGGTGGTGGGCGCAAGCTGCGGCCAGGTGACGTGCCGGAACATGGCCCAGCGGCCCGCTCCATCGATCTCCGCGGCCTCATACAGCTCAGGCGGGATGTTGCTGATGCCCGCGAGATAAAGCAGCATGTTGGTTCCGCCGATAGCCGTCCAGATCCCCATGATCATGATCGCGGGCTTGGCCCAGGCAATGGACAAGAGCCAGTCGGGAGGTTCAGCCTGGATGCCTAGCAGGTCGAACACCCCGCCGAGCATGGTGTTCAGCGGGCCGAATTCCGGGTTGTAGATGGCCTTCCACAGGATGAACAGGGCGACGCCGCTGGTGATGGTGGGCAGGTAGAACATGGTGCGGAATAGCACCACGCCGCGCAGCCGGGCGCTGAGGACCACTGCGAGGACCAGGGAACCGGCGATGCTCACCGGGATGCCCATCATCAGGTAGACCGTATTGCCGAAGAACTGCCAGAAGCGGCTATCGGTGATGAGATCCTTGAAGTTGTCGATGCCCACGAACTCCAGGGGCGCGGTGGCGGTCATCTGCCAGTTGGTGAAAGCCATCACCAGGCTGAAGACGATGGGCAGCAGCATGAATGCCAGAAAGCCCAGGAAGTTGGGCGCCAGAAAGAGCAGCGCCGTGGGCCAGTTGTTCTCGCGTCTTGTCATGGATTTCCCCCTGCACTAGATGGGTGGGGCAAGGGCGATCAATGCGATCCCGTCAGTTTGTCATACTCCGCCTGAAGCTCCGGGAATTTCGCCACGTTCTCTTCGATCGACTCATTGATCTCTTTCGCCGCCGCAGTCATGGCATCGACGGCAGTCATCTCCTTGTTTCGCATCAGGTCGATGTAGCGCCGGAAGATGCGGTCCACGACGAAAGGATTCGAGAACTTGCTCAGTTCCACGCTCTTGGCGCAGGCCATCTCGTCGCGGAAGACCTCGTTGTAATCCTCCTGCGGGTATTGCGGGTTGTGCAGGAAGCGGTCCAGGTAGCAGAGTCTTTTCACCGGCGCGAGGTTGTCGGCGCTGTCATTGATCTGGTTACCGTAGTCCTCACTGGCCAGGAACTTCATGAAGTTGAAGGCCTCGCGTTTGTACGGGCTCTTCTTGTTGAGGACGCTGATGCGGGTCACGAACGTGGTCGCCTTCTGCTTCCTGTAGGGCAGCGGGCAGACGCCGATGCGCAACTTCGGGTTCTTGCGCCAGACGATCAGCCCCCAGCGACCGTAACGGATCATGCCAAGGCGTCCGGCGTCGAACAGGGTGATGATCCCCTGCCCCCAGCCGCCAGCCGCGGCCATGGCCTCTTCTTCACTGGGGCTGGGGGCGCAGCCATGCACGAACTGAAGGTCCATGAGCCACTGAGCCGCCTCAATTGCCTCGGGCGAATCGAGAGCGCAGCGGGTGCCATCCTTGTTGTAAAGGCTGCCGCCGTTCTGCCAGATCGCCTCCATGATGTCGTATCCCATGATGCCGTAGGTGGTGTTTCGGCGGCTGCCCGGCTCCTTTAGGGTCAGTTTCTTGGCCACATCCACAAACTCATCCCAGGTCCAGTCTCCGCTGGGATACGGCAGGCCCGCCTTATCGAAGATGTCCTTGTTGTAGAAGATGACCCACGGACCGGGGTTGGTGGGGAAACCGTACTGCCGCCCCTCGATCATCATGTTCTCACGGGCCGATTCCCAGCAAACGTCCGGCGTAGTTCCGGCTTCCTTCGCCCAATCGGTTATGTCTTCGAGGATCCCCGCCTGATAGTAGGTGTGAAGCTGCATGCGGTTGTAGCAGTCGATGACATCGGGCCCGATCCCGGCCATGGTCTGGACGATGATCTTGCTCATGTCATTGTTCGCGGGGTCGATGGTGAGCTTCAGGTGAGGGAACTGCTGGTCGAAGATGTCGATCTGGGCCTGCCGCGCAGGGTTGTCGTCGGTGGTCCAGATTATCCTCGTCCGGCCGGCGAACTCGCGGCTGGGCTTGGTCACCTGCGCCACCACCGAGAGGATCGCAAGCACGAGGAACATCGCCAGGAAGAGCTGCTTCATGGGCGTGGCTCCAGAGGTATGGCGGCCCGGCACATTGCTCCCGGTCCGTATGTATGATTCCTGTTTCGCAGGGCAAGGCGCCTTCTCCTCCTGACACTCGCGGAAGGACGCGACGGCCCTATGGCGAAAGAACGGACAGGTCAGCGATGCCGGAACCCGTGGAGAGGTGTTCCCGATGTCCGTCGAATATGCCGTGCTGCTTGCGCTGCTGTTTCTCGCCGCGTTGCCAGCCAGCGGAGAGCCTGATGCCGTGACACTTCTGCCCGGCGAGACCGCACTGTCGGACATCGGAGTCTACCAGGTCTCATACCAGTCCTACGGAGGCGAGCAGGTGGACATGCCGCCATCGTGGACCGGGCATTTCGAACCCACCAGCGGAATCTCATATTCGCCCGCGGAGTGGCTCCTGGGCCGCCCGGCGATCCTGCTGCATTGCCCGTGGCGCGTACCGACCGGGCCCGCCTGGGTCGACTACCCGCTGCAGCTTCCCGAGCAGGGTCCGGTCACACTGCGCTTCGGAATCGCCATGCTGCCGGAGGTTGCGGTCCCGGACAAGAGCGATGGGGTGACTTTCAGCGCCGCCGTGGTCCACCGGGATACGACGGAGGAACTGCTGCGGGTCCACTACGACAAAGGCGAATGGCGGGACCACACCTTCGACCTGTCGCGGTATGCGGGCGAGCGGATAACTCTCCGCCTGCAGACCGAACCCGGACCGGAGAACAGCCCATCCTTCGACTACTCATACTTCGGCGGCGCAACCATCACCTGCGGAGAGGGCACTGAGGCCCGGGCGGCCCTGATCGAACGCATCACCGGCAGCCGCGCCTACAAGGCAACTGACGGAGTCAGCCTGGTGCGTCTCAGCAACGCGTCAGGCCAGGGGATCGCGCCATCGAATCTCCTGGACTACCAGAACGCCGTGCGGAAGGCAGGCGACGGGTTCGAGTTCGTCTACCAGGCCGCGGATGCCGACATCACCTACACCTACGAGCCGCGTACCGGGACGCTTGACGATCTCCGGGTCCGTGTCGACGGGGGCACACCGTTCCGGCCTGCTGGCGGAGGAGCCATCAACTTCGGGGAGGCAGCCAGGAACGCTCCTGCGAGCCTCATCTCGGCAGATGTCGGCGGGGGCAAAGTCCGGGCGGTCTGGGAGTACGCTTTACCGGGCAATCCTGTCCGGGCAACCTGGACTTTCGGGGTTCAGGCCAAGGCCCTCACGGTGGAGGTCTCCTGCGATGAACCGGTGGTCGAGGGCTTCTCGCTGGGCAATGTCGCCGACGCGCCGCTGCGGCGCACCATCACCATCCCCTACCTGCCTGCCGACTGGAGCAGGGGCTCGGTAGACTGGCTCCCGGCGAACCTGCTGTTCGTGGGCAGGTACCTTGACTGGACAAGGACCGGATCCTCGCGCAGCCCCCAGGGCAGTTCGGTCTATGAACCGAAGACCGACGGTACACGCAACCCGCTCTTTGAGACCGGCTATGTCTGCGTGTCGCCTAACGTGAACGAGGTCTTCCCAAACATCCCCTGGGAACCGTCGGAATACCTGGAGCTCTTAGGCGACCGGGTGATGCTGGAC
>JAGPGE010000279.1:2834-7466 GCA_018056145.1 Armatimonadota bacterium | reverse complement strand
CGCGAGACGGGCTGGATGCAGTTCTGACAAATCGTTGCCTGCTCCTGAACGACCGTTGGGAGGAGTACTGGAGACCCATCAAGGCTGCATAAAGATTACATCTGCCGACGCTCAAGAATCAGACCCTACAGTGTCAAGCCCGGTCGAGACCGCTTGGACGAGCCGGACCGGACGACATATGTGGCGATGACGGCGGCCGCAGGCCTGGAAGATTTCGGCCGGTCTCTATACCATGAAGCGGCCCGCCGCGGCGTTGACCAGGCTTGCCCGCTTACAAGTCTGCCGAAGAGCGGTGGCGCTTCCAGACCGCCCCCCATCCCGCGCCCACCGGACGGCCACCGTGAACGGTCGGCGGCATCGCCGCAATCTCACGTGTCCGCCCCCTCCGGGGGCTCCCCCGTCCAGTGGATGAGCCGGTCCGCAGTGCGCCGGACGGCCTTGGCTGCCTTGCGGGTGCCGGATGATGCCGCGCCCACGAAGACCATGGTGTAGTGCAGGCCGATGGCCGGGTTCATGGTGCGAATGTGGCTCAGGACCCGAATCATGTGGGTCACCTTCTTCGCTCGCGGCTCCTTCACCCGGTGGAACAGCGGCACCGCCATGAACCGGATCAGGCCGGACATGAGGAAGACGAGATGGTGGTTGATGAACGTCCAGGAGCCAATCTGGATCGAAAGGTCTTCAGTGTGTTCCAGGAAGTACCCGCCCAGGATGGGGGAGAAGAGGGACGGCAAGTTCGTCAGCGCATAAAAGATCCCGATGTAAACGGCCTTGTGGTAATGCGGGGTGAGCTTGAAGACCAGGTTCATCTGGGCCAGGTAGACGCCCGACCAGGTGGCGCCGCCAACGAAATGCGCGATTATCAGCGGCCACCAGGTTCCCGCCGCGCAGGGCAACCACAGCAGCGGGACAACCGCCACGCCGAGCATGCAGGTAAGCATCACCGGGCGATTGCCGAAATGGTCGCTCAATGCCCCCCAGAAGCGCACCATCATCAGGCTGCCCACGGAGCTGAACGCCCCGAGGATGTTCATGAGCGAGTACGGCAGCTTCAGGTTCTCGATCATGTACACGCTGAAAAACGGGCCCGCCACCCAGACGCCGAAGGTGAGGATGGCGATGGAGTACACGAGCTGCCGGAAGTTCGCGTTCCTCCACGCATCCACGAGGGTATGCATGAAAGGCCGCACTTCCTCCTCGGGCTCCTCCTCGATCTCCGGTTCCGGACAGCGTATTAGGGTGTACCAGCTGGCGATGCCCAGGATCGCGGCGACGCCGAAGAGGATGAGGAAGCCCAGGGCATCCTGCTCGCCGTGGGCCTCGCTCCAGGCGTCGATGTACCGCCCGGCCAGGTAGCAGACCACCGCACCGATGGCGCCGGCGAGCATGGTGCGGCGGCCGAAGAAACTGCCTCGCACCGGCTCGGGAATGATGTCGGCCATCCACGCCAGCCAGCTACACGCTGCGAAGCCTGACAGGAGCGCGGAGCCGATCGCCACCACGAAGAGGATGATCATCGCCAGTCGCGAGGGGCCGCCGTGGTAGCCGATGAGAGGGAGCAGGATCACCAGCAGCCAGAGCATGCGGGCCGGGCCGAACACCCAGACGCTGATGCGCTTGCGCATGTGGAGGCGTTCCACGAAATACGCGCCAAGGGGCTGCATGAGCTGGGACAGTCGGGGGAGGCCGGACAGGACGCCGATAGCCACTTCGCTTGCGCCCACGAGAAGTGCGAAGCCAGTCAGGAAGACGCCGCCGGTGAGGGCGACGTAGAGACTGGCGAGAATGCCGTCCCATGTAATCCAGTTCATCCCCGCCCGGCGCTCGACGTCGGAAATACTCACCCGTTCGTCGTCGTCATGCACCGAAAGCTGGGGATGCTGCTCTGTCTGCTCAGGCACCGGTCTTACCCATCTTCCCGTCGTCCCGCATTACCGTATGGCCAGTGGCGCCAGGAGACCTGCGCCACCGCGGTTACTCGATCAGCAACGGCGGGCCTTCGATGAAGAAGTGGAAGACCAGCCAGAAGGTCAGGATGAAGCAGATTCCCAGGATGAAGCCGAAAGCTGCCGGCCTCAGCGAGGCGAAAGCCTTGAAACCGAAGAAGCGCAGCACGACGGTCTTCGTAAGCCACCCCAGCAGGATCGACATCCAGTAGCGTTCTACCGGCCAGCCAAGCCAGGCGATGAAACCGGCGGGATGGAAAGGCCACCACAGAAACCGCTGGCGCATGAACACCAGGAAGATGGTGGTCAGCCCGCCGCCGGCCATGGATGCCCAGTCGCCGATGCGCATCTCGGTGGGGTTGAGGATAAAGGAGACCAGGTTCTTGGTGGTCCCGAGCGAACTCCCGCTGGGCCACCATCCGAGCTTCGGGACGCCCCACGTGTAGATGACATACGGGCAGATGACATGTGAAGTGAGGATCGCGACCGCAATGGCCAGCCCCATGATCAGCAGCATCTTGCCGCGGTCCATGTTCGCGAGGGAACTGAGCTTCAGCCCCTGGAATGCCTGGGGCATAAACTGCGTCGCGGTGCTGCGCACCTGCACCCAACTGGCGGCGGTCATGAGGGTGATGTTTTGAGCGCCGATTCGCTGGGAGCCGGCGACCCGGAAGATCATCTCGTTCAGCCGGAACGGGCTGGAGTAAATGAACATCCCGGCTTCGCAGATGACCCGGGCGACCACCATGCCGATGAGAGGGATGAGAGCGAACAGGACAACGGCCCAGAGCATGGACATGCCGATCTGCTGGGCCCACAGGAGGATGACGGCGAAGGAGATCACGAAGCCGATGGCCGCCATGCGGTACGGCTGCCCGCGGTCGTCCTCGCGCTCCCGGCGCAGGCCGAAGGCGACCCCGAAGACGTGGGCGATATGCCTGCGCGCCGACCACAGTAGTGCCAGCGCCAGGACTATGTAGCCGCCCGCGGTCTGGTACTCGAAGAACGGGTAATGGTTGGTCTGGATCCCGATAAGGTTGCGGAAAAACGCCTGGATCAGCCGGAAGATGTAGAAAAACCAGAGGCTGAAGCCAACCTCGCTGGTGAGGAGGTAGGCGATGCCGATCATCTCGGGGTAGATATGGAGCGCCACATTGTTGAACACAACGCCGGGCCCGCCGGCCACGAGACGCTGGGTGGTCTGCTGCAGGTTGATGTCCGGGATGGTCGGGAAGTAGCTGTGCAGTCCCTTGATGATATACAGGACGCAGCAGATGCCGAAGCAGATCCACATCATCTTGTCACGCATCAGGGAACTGACGAACCCCTTGCCCGACTCGGTCATCTCGTTCGGGACCTGCATCAGGGGGTACAGCAGCTTCTCGTGGTCCTCCCAGCGGGCGGCGAGGATCGCCGCCCCGCAAAGGAGCATCCAGTACAGGGCGAAGAAGTAGGGCGTCCAGACCAGGAGCGGTCGGAGCCACGCTCTGTATGGAACCGAGCTTCCGGGCGGCACGCCTTCGAATGCCCACCTGATCTCTGGCGACTCACGGTCCACACTGGGCACCAGCGCGGGGTTCAGATCATCCAGGTAGATCTCGGGCTTCGCGATATCGGGGGTGGTGTAGTAGACGATCCCGAGGGTGTTCAGGTAGAAATGCTGCGCGTACTCCTGGCCCGGAATCGCCGCCATCGCAAGGAGCATGATGAAGATGAGAATCATCTCGTTGCGACTGAGCTTCAGGCGGCGCGACACCAGGCCGACGAGACCGTTGAGAATCACGAAGATCATCAGAAGCGCCAGTGCACCACGGGGCAGGTACCCGGTGCCGATGACCTCGTACCGCAGCAGCACCGAGAAACATCCGGCGACGGTGAAACCGACGACCGTGATGAGCCCGAGAATCAGGGCACGGACTGTGATCTTCTGCCCTTCATGTCCGGTGTCTGACATCATGCGAGAGGGTACGCTGGACGCGTCGTCTCGGCGACGGTAAAATGGGAGCCGCAATCGATGCTCCGGGGAGGCCTGCGCGCACACGCACGCAGAAGGGCCCAGTCGCCACTCAGTCTCGCGCGAAACCGTCCCCGGAAAACTTCGCCTATTGTGCAGGTTTCGGGCGCGTCCGGTCAAGCCCGAAAGGAAAACGCGCCGGTGGCCACGCCTGCTGATCCCCTGGAGGACCATTGATGGATGTCTCAAAGCTGCGCAGCAGGGATGAAGTTCGCCGGATCATCGAGGAAGCCAGAGCACGGGGTGAGCGCGTAGTTTTCACCAACGGATGCTTCGATCTCCTGCACCCCGGCCACGTGGTCTATCTCGCGCAGGCCCGGGAACTGGGCGACATGCTGGTTCTCGCGCTCAATTCCGATGCTTCAGTGCGCAGCCTGAAGGGCCCCACGCGCCCCATCATGAACGAGCAGGAGCGCGCGCTGACTATGTCCGGGCTGGCGAGTGTGTCCTGGATCGTCCTGTTCGACGAGAAGCGCGTGGTCGGCCTGCTGGACGAACTGCGTCCCACCGTCTGGGCAAAGGGCGGCGACTACACCCTCGAAACGCTTGACCAGGACGAGCGGCGCATGGCCGAAAGCCACGGGATCGAAATCGCCCTGATCCCCCCGGTGGAGGGCATCTCCACCACCGGCATCCTCGAGCGCATAGAGCAGGCGAAGCAGCGGGAGTAGG
>JAGPGE010000279.1:0-2824 GCA_018056145.1 Armatimonadota bacterium | reverse complement strand
TGGGTGTCGCATGGGGGCCTCCGGGGCAGGGGGAGTGGCTACTGAAACGGGATAGCCCAGCCCGACAATCAGTCCTCGAGCACCCGCTCCACAACCTGAGTGACGTCTTCGGCGAAACCCGCGCGTTTCTCCACGTATACACCATCATACTCGATGATCTTCATCAGGTCATCGGGCGAGTCCGCGTATCCGCTCACCACGATCACCTTCATCGACGACCACAGGGGGTTGTTCTTCACGGCCTTGAGCACCTGCCAGCCGTCGATGTTCGGCATGACCAGGTCGAGAATCATCGCGTCGTACGGCCGCTGCGCGACGGTTCGCTCGCAGAGCATCGTGAGCGCCTGGCGGCCGTCGCGCGCGATCTCAGCGTCGATATCCGCGAGCGCAAGCTGCGCCCGGATGACCTCACACACGCCGGGATCGTCGTCGACGATGAGCACGCGTGGCATCTTTCGCGTTCCCTCCAGCGTGGTAGCGGATCAGCGCGACCGTCCCCGCTCCCGCTCGGACAGTGCGCGTTCCGTCCGCACCTTGAACTCTCGCTCGGCAATGGCTTCGCGCTTGTCGAACTGCCGCTTGCCCCGGCACAGCCCGAGTTGGAGCTTGGCCAGCCCGCGGGCGGTGAAGTATATCTTCAGTGGGATGAGGGTGTAGCCCTTCTCGCGCACCGCGCGCTCGAGCTTGCGGATCTCCTGGCGCTTCAGCAACAGCTTGCGGTCCCGTGTCGGATCCGGATTGTCGCGGGCAGGCGCGTACGGCGAGATTCGCATCCCGTGCACCCAGACCTCGCCGTTGGCAACCGTCGCGTAGGATTCCTGGATGCTCACGTGGTGAGCGCGCAGGGATTTGACCTCGCACCCTTCCAGCACCAGGCCGGCCTCGTAGCGGTCATCCACGAAATAGTCGTGGAATGCCCTGCGATTGCTGGCGACGACGCCGTCCGATTGCTTGCCGTCCTTGTCCTTAGCCATTGCTGCGCGATAGCCCTGTTCGCCGTCAGTCCGGCATGGACCTCAGGGTGATGATGGTGACTTCGGGCATGCTGCCGATACGCACCGGCGGATGGGTTGCCAGCCCGCGGTTCACGTAAAGCAGCGTCTCATCCACCATATGCAGCCCGCGAGTGTATAGCCGGCCGTGTCGCGATGGCGCAACCAACGGCCCGACCACCGGGACGGCAATCTGTCCGCCATGAGTATGCCCCGACAGCTGCAGGTCCACTCCCGCGCGGGCCGCGCCGGTGATATGGTCGGGATTGTGGGCCAGCAGAATGCAGAACTCGCTCTCGCGCCTGCCCTCGAACGCCCTTGCGAGATGCTGGCCGGGCGTCCAGAAATCGCCTGCCCCCGCGATCCAGAGGGTGTCCTCGCCCCGCTCGAGGCGCGTCCCCCGGTCGCGAAGCACCGTGACGCCCTGTTGCTCGAAGGCCGACGTGAGGGCGTTCGCGTCAGCCCACTCGTCATGATTGCCCAGGACGGCCACAACCGGCGCGATCTGCCGCAGTCGTGCCACATACCGCGCGCAGTCGCCGATGGCCGCAGCCGTCACCACCGAGTCGCCTGTGATCGCGATCAGGTCGGGCTTTGCCTGCCCAACCTCATCCAGGGCCACCTGCAGTATAGCCTGGGAAAGCTCCGCATCGTAGTGCAGGTCGGACAGGTGTGCGATCCGGAAACCTTCGAACGCGCGTGGCAGGTTGGGAAGAGCCAACTCAAGGTCCACGGTCTCCACCCGCGCCATGTCCCAATGGGCGATGGCTCGGGCCTTCCAGGTGTGCAACGAAGCCCGGTCGATGGGCGTGACTCGGCTTTCCGACCCCAGAAGACGCGTGTCCACCCAGTCGCGCCGCTTCGGGAGCGACTGGAGCACCAGCCCTACAAGCGGCGCCAGGACCGCCACCCAGACCCAGATGCCCCAGAGCGGCGAGCGGCCCTCCAATTCGAACAGCAGTGCTCGATCCAGGTCGCGCCACCCGATCGAGAGGATGCAGACCCAGGGGAGGGCCAGCCACGCCAGCGTGTGGGCGACGAAGATCGTGGGCTTGAGTACCTGGTCGCGTATCCGCAGCAGCCACCGGTTGCTGATGGTGCCAAGGAGCACCAGGTGCCCGACAAGGACCAGAGCACAGAGCGCGAGGTCAAGGGTCTGATCCATGTGCCCCCTCGCGCGTCATCCCTGGTCCGCCCAGGTTCCGCCGACCAGGTGCCCGCCCCCGTCCACATAGAGAACCTGGCCCGTCACCAGCCGGGCGTTGATGAGATACAGCACGGCGTCGGAGATGTCCCCGGGTTCCGCGCCTACCCGGAGCGGACTGCGCTTGACCAGTGCGTCCTCGCCCGGAGCGTTGCCGTCCTCGACTGGGAGCGTGACGCCGGGGGCCACCGCGTTCACGGTTACCCGGGGCGCGAACTCCACCGCCATCATCCGGGTCAGGTCTAGAAGCACCCGCTTGCTCAGGCTGTACGCTGCGTGCTGGAATTGGTAGGTCCCGACGTAGGCGTCCAGTAGGTTCACCACTCTGCCCGCGGCGTCGGCTGGCAGGTTCTCCGCCAGCGACCGCGCGAGAACCAGGGGCGCCAGGGCGTGGACGTGCATGTGACAGTCGAACGCCTCGGGGGATAGATCAGAAATCCGGCCGGGGGTGAAGACCGACGCGTTGTTCACAAGAATCCGCACCGGCGGCGCAATGCCGGCTGCCCTTGCGGCCAGGTCACGGCAGGCGTCAGGGTCCGAAAGATCCGCCTGCAGGGACCAGGCCTGTGGGCCCCGCCGGGCTATCTCCTTGCAAGTCTGGTTGGCTTCGCGCGCCGAAGCGTTGTAG
>JAGPGE010000278.1 GCA_018056145.1 Armatimonadota bacterium | reverse complement strand
AGGAACACCACCATGGTGTCCTCGTCGACGCCTTCTTCCGCCAGCGTTTCCATGAGCCGGCCCACGTTCCAGTCCAGATTCGCGATCATCGCCGCATATCCCGGGTCGGACTGAACCGTGCGCCGCTGGATCACCTGCCCGGAGTAGTGGAGCGCGGGGTGGGGTTCACCAGGCAGGAGCGGATCCACACGGTCCAGTCCGAGCCGACGCGCTTTCGCCTCGAAGCGATCCACGAGCGGTGGGGGGGACACGATGGGCATGTGCACCGCGTAGTGGGACAGGTGCAGGAAGAACGGTCGCTCATCTGCCCGGCTGCGGATCAACCCGATGGCTTCGTCCGTGAGGCGGTCGGTCAGGTATTCGCCCTCGCGGCTTTCCTCGAGGCCGGGCAGTACCGAACCGTCGCGCCCGACGTAGGGGGCGTAGTAGACTCCCGGTATGTGATACAGGCCCCCGTGGTGATCGCCGCCGATGTTCACCTCGAATCCGTGGTCCGTGGGCAGGCTCTTCTCATCCGCTCCGCCCAGATGCCACTTGCCTACGTGCCAGGTGTGGTAGCCGGCCTCGGACAGCGCGGTGGCAATCGTCCTGTTCTTGCGGGGCAGGTGGAAGTGGTATGGCGCTCCAAGGAGCCGCCCCATCGCGTTGCCGGGGATATAGTTGGTGATGCCCACCCGTGCCGGTGCGCGCCCGGTCATCACGGCGGCTCTTGCCGGGGAACAGAGCGCGCTGGCCGCATAGCCGCAGGTGAAGTTCACCCCTTCGGCCGCGAGGCGGTCAATATTCGGGGTCTCGTAGAAGGTGGAGCCAGTGCAGCCGAGGTCACGGGCGCCCATATCGTCGATGAGAATCACGATGATGTTGGGGGAGGCCATGCTGTCACCTGTGTTCCGGGTATTGCGCAACCGGCTGGTTCGGTCTATCGTGATTGACGGTCAGGCGACGTTCGTGCTGATATGAGCCGCGATATGTCTCCAAAGGGGAGCCACCGCGCATGTTCGAAATCGACCTGTCGCGCTACCGGATGGTGGACCTGTCGCCCGTGATCGTTCCGCCGGGAACCGATGAGCGGCCCCTGGAGGTCTCCATCGGCCGGCTTGCCGACGACACATTCCGCAACGACATCCACTGTCTGCACACCCACGTGGGGACCCACGTTGAGGCCCCGGCCCACTACTATGAGGGCGGCAAGGTGGTCACCGAGTACCCCCTCACCGCGTTCTTCGGCCCCGCGGTGCTCGTGTCCATAGAAGACCCGGCAGATCGAGACGTGACCGGCGAGGTATTGGACCGTCACCTGTCCGGCATCTGGCAGCCCGGCAGCATTCTCCTGTGCCGCAATGGACTGCGCGACACCCGCGAATCCATGCAGGGCATCCCGAATCTCACCCCGGACGCCGCCAACTGGATGGTGGACAACCAGGTCAAGCTCCTGGTCATCGACCGCTGGTTCGGCCTGGGCCGGGACATCCCGGAGACACGGGAACTGCACGATATCCTGATGAGCCGGGGCATGTGCATCGTCGAAGTGGTGGTCCTGGACGATCTCACGCGACCCGACTGCTTTTTCATGTGTCTGCCTGTCGCATTCGCCCTAGACAGCGGCTTCGCCCGGGCCTTTGCTCTCGAGGAGCGATAGCGCGCGAGTCTGGCGTTCCGTGCCCCTACACGTTTCTTCAGTCCGCGTCTACATTGCAGCGCGCCACACCGACACCTGCCCTTCAACGCGGAAGTCGGTGCGAGCATATTCGCCGCGAGTGCGCCATTGCCTCCCGCCTGGCATCCCGGGCGATCCACACCGAACCAGCCATGCACGGGAGGCGTTCTGTACAGGTATACAGGCACCTGTAGCGGAACCTGCCTCCTCACGAACCCGTGGCGCATCGTCCGCCACAACCACTCCATGGAGAAGCACCCATGTCCCGAGGCATCCTGCCCATGCTGTCCATTTTGCTCAGTCTCAGCGCGGCCTTCGCACAGGTCTCGGGCGACGTCGCCCATTGGGCCTTCGAGGGCAACTTCGAGGATTCCAGCGGCTCGGGCAATCACGCAACCGGCCCAGACCTCAAGTACGTACCGGGCCACACCGGGCGTGCGCTGAACCTTGCCGGCCAGACCCTCACCGTGCCCAGCAAGCCCGAGCTTCAGATATCACCCGGGATCTTCATCGACGTCTGGGTGCGGTTCGAAAGCGAACCGAAAGCATACGAGCAGATCGTGCGCAAGGACGGCGAGTACTACCTGCGAGTCGACGCCAGTTCCGAAGGCGGCTGCTATGCGTTCTTCGTGTTCATGGGCGGCTGGGAGCCCCGGGTGCGGGGCCCGGAACCGATCGTGGGCAAGTGGCAGCACATCGTCGCCCGCTGGACAGGCAACGAGATTGTGCTGACGGTTGACGGCCAGGATTTCACCGGCATCCGCCAGGGCGTGCCCGTGCCCACCGACAAGCCCATCGAGATCGGCTCCACAAGTGCGCAGATCGACGAACTGCGCATCGGGAATCCGGGCCTTATCAGCCGCAGGAGACTGGCGGATGCCTCAGCGGCCGCAACGGACAAGTCCACCCAGGCGCATTTCGGCGGCTCCGATGGCTGGGAGGGCTGGCAGGCGGGCTGGGGAGCCACAACAACCAGCCTCGCGGGTACGACCCGGATCAGCTGTCCGGAAGCTACGTCCATGTTCTACAATGCGAACCTGGGCCTGGATATCACGCGCCGGGGCTATCTATGCCTGGATGCAGCCAGCACCACGGCAAAGTCAGTGCACGTGCATTTCCTGACCGATGTTGGCGAGGGCAGCGTCACGGTCCCCCTGCATGATCTCAACCGCACCACGATTCTCGACCTCGGCCCAAGCCCGATGTGGACCGGAACGCTCAAGGCCTTGGGCATCACCTTCGCGGATGGAGGCGGCCACCAACTCACCCTCGAGCACTTGTACGTCTCGGAGAAGCCCGCCGGTAAGCCCCTGGTTTACCTGCGCAGCCTGGCGCCGGGCAGAGCGGTGATGAGAGCCGGCCGCGCTGAAGAAATCCTCACCACCGTACGCGGTCTGGCGCGCGATGTGGGTGGTGTCTCGGCAACGCTCGAGGTCCCTCGGGGCGTCGAGATTATTGGCGATGCCACGAAAGACCTGGGCCTCGTGCCATTCGGGGCAACCCGGATCGTGCGCTGGACCGTGCGCGCGGATGATCCGGTCTCGGGCCGCGTCAAGGCCACCGTCAAGGCACCTGACATGGCCGCCTTCAGCCAGGAGATCGACGTGCGATTCGAGCCGCCGGCCAACTTCCCGGCCACCGACTACGTGCCCGAACCGGTCCCGGCTACCTCGAAATACACCATGCTCATGCACTACTGCCCGCTGTGGAAGTTCGGCACCCACTACGGCTGGAACCGGATTGAGGACTGGCCCAACCGCCGCCCCGCAATCGGCTGGTACGATGAGGGAACTCCGGAAGTCGCCGACTGGCATATCAAGTATGCCCTGGAGCACGGCATCCAGGCCTTCATTTACTGCTGGTACCGCGAGAACTGGGGCCCTGACGTCAAGCACACGCTCGGCCACGCCATCCACGACGGATTGTTCAAGTCTCGTTACATCGACCGGTTCAAATACTGCATCATGTGGGAGAATGGGTGCGCCAAGGGCGTTCAGTCGGTCGAGGACATGATGGACAATCTCATGCCATACTGGATGGAGAACTACTTCACCCACCCCTCATACCTCGTCATCGACAACAAGCCTGTGCTCTTCGTCTGGCGGCCGGAACGGGTTGCGGGTGAAGTGGGCGGGTCCGAGAACGTTGCCCGCATGTTCGAACTCATGCGCGCCGAATGCCGCAAGAAGGGCTTCGACGGCCTGTATATCATCGGCTGCGTCACCGGAGTGGAGACTAACCTTCTTCGGCGCATGAAAGAGGAGACCTGGGATTACAGCTCCGCCTACGGCCTTTGGGGCAAGCCCGCCAACCCGCCCGTCAATGACATCGAAGGCATCCCGTACGTGGACCACACCGAATGGGTGACCACCCAGGCGCAGGTGCTCCAGGGCAAGAAGGACGCGGGCGGGGTGCCCGACATCGTGGATGTCATGTGCGGCTGGGACCCCCGGCCCTGGCACCGGGAGCGCACCACGTCGTACGTGGGCAACCTCTCGGTGGACGCCTTCAGGCAGGCCTGCATCAATGCGCGCGAGATCGTGGAGAACACGCCCGGGAACGGTCTCGACAAGCGTCTTGTGGTCTTCGACAATTGGAACGAGTTCGGCGAGGGGCATTACATTGAGCCCTGCGCGGGCGAGGGGTTCGGCTTCGTGGATGCTATCAAGGATGTCTTCTGTGACCCGGGCCAGCCCTGCAATCATGTCATCCCAGAGGACTTCGGCCTCGAACCGCCCGAGCGCGTCTACAAGCTGTACCGGGAGATCGTGGGCCCGGAGGCCGTGAAGAAGGAGCGCGTGGTGGTGGACAACCTGGTAGCTCGGTGGAGCTTCGAGGAAGACGACGAGACCCTCGCCCATGATTCCTCGGCCTGCGGTTTCCACGCCATGAAGCAGGGCTTCGAATCGGCGCCAGGGGTCAGCGGCAGAGGCTTCCTGTGCAAGGGTGGGACCCTCTCCCACGCGCCGAGCCCCGAGTTCTGGCCGCCGTCGGGCCTGACCGTCGAACTGTGGTACAAGACCGACGTACCCGGTCAATCGGACCAGTGGATGGTGAACACCATCGGCCAGTCCACCACCGGCTACCGTCTGGGCATGGGCGGCGGGCATGTCGTCTTCCAGATGCCGGTGACATCCTGGAGCCACAACCTGACCTCGCCCGATCCGGCCCCGCTGGGGAAATGGACCCACGTGGCCGCAACGTATGACAATCGGACGATGCGTCTGTACATCGATGGGAAGCTCGTGGGGGAGCTGGCTCGCGGCGGGAAGATCACGCCCAGCACCGCTAACCTGAACGTGGGGAGCTACGCACCAGGCCATCCCCGCGCGTTCTTTGAGGGTATCCTGGACGAGGTCACGATCTGGGATCGCCCGCTCAGCGCCGAAGAGATCGCTGAGCACGCGAAGCTTCCGCAGGGGTAGGCGCTGGATAGCCAGATAACGGAGCGGGGACCGGTTCAGTCTTCCGGGCTGTCCCGGTGACTGCGTCGGTCCCCGCTCCTGCAACCGTCAGCCGGTCCTCGGCAGCTACTCCGCTGAAATTGGCGCCATTGCAAGGACCTCAACCACCGCCCCGCAGTCATCGCGCACCGGCACCGCGAGCACTACGCCGCAGTCCTCGCACCCCTCGCCTCGTTCTGGCTTGCCACTTGCGAAAGCACGCTCAACAGGGCAGTCCTGGGCGTCGGTGCATGAGAAAAGTGCGCCGCACTTCATGCACTCCGGCGCTGAGATTTCGGCGTCGTAACCGCACCAGGTCACTCGCCGCTGGCAGTCCACCACGGCGCAGCGGTAACTCAGCGCCGTGACCAGCGCGGTCAGACGCTTCTCAGCGAGGCCCAAGGCTTCGGGACACGCTGGACGCGGCGGCTCTCCCTGGGCTTCACGAAAAGCCTGTTCGAAGAGCTCCACGGCGCGGTTGATGGCGCGCTCTACCCGGGAGACCGACCAGACCAGGAGACGGGCGTCGTCTCGGAACTCCGACTCAATCACCGGACAGACCACATCGCAACCCATCAGCAGGGCGTGCTGGATCTCGCCCGCTGCGAAGCCTTGGGCCGCTCGCAAGCCGGCGATGGCTTTCAGGGCCGCCTCCAGCTTCTCGAACTCGTCCTCAATCACCGCGGCGATCAGGCCGTCCAGCAAGGCCTCGGAACGGACTTGGATCTCCTCGATCGAGCGGCTGTGGTAGTGAGGGCTCGAATCATGAACCCTTCGCGCCCAGTCCGCCGCAATCTCACTCTTGCGGCTCCGCAGAATCTCCGCCAGCCTGCTATCCACGCGGGTCCCTCCAGTCCCCCCTGTGGTGTCTTTCGCGCTGAGCGTGGCTCTCCCCTCCCCCGGCTGCGACGCCATCAGACAGGCGTGAAATCCGTGGTCTCATCGATTGTTCTCAGCATCGCCGCAATCAGCCTCGCGGCGTTCTCGAGATCGGACAGGGAGATGACCTCCACGGGGGTGTGCATGTAACGGTTGGGGATACTGATGAGCCCGGCTGCGACCCCGGCCCGGCTGACCTGGATCGCGTTTGCGTCCGTGCCTGTGCTGCGCGGGCAGGGCTCAACCTGGTAGGGGATCTTCTCCTTCCGGGCCGTGTCGATGAGCATTCGCCCCACGACCGGGTTGATGTTGGGTCCCCGCCCGATTGCCGGGCCGCTGCCCATCTTGATCTCCCCGCACTGGCCCGGATCGACGCCGGCGCAGTCGCTCGCATGGGTGACGTCTATCGCGATACCCACCAGCGGCGCGATCCCGAAGGCGCTGGTCTGAGCGCCGCGCAGGCCGACCTCCTCCTGCACCGTGGAGACCGAGTAGATCGCGCAGGCAACATCCTCCTTTTGCAGGAGGCGCAGGACTTCCATCGCCACGAATACGCCGACCTTGTCGTCGAAACCGGCAGCGAATCTCAGGTCGCCCGCCAGACTCTGCATGCCAAGCTCGAAGGTGACCGGATCGCCCACCTCCACGAGCTTCGCCGCGGCTTTCTTCCCACAAACGCCGAGATCGATGTACAGGTCGGTAAGCTCAATCTTGCCCCCGCGCTCTTCGGGCTTCATGACGTGAACCGGCTTGCGGCCGATGATTCCTGGCACTGGACCGTGTTCGCTGTGGACGATGACGCGCTGTCCCGCGAGCACAGTAGGGTCCACACCGCCGATCTGGGCGAACTTGAGATACCCTTCGTCGGTGATGTGCTGAACCATCAGCCCGATCTGGTCACAATGCCCTGCCAGCATCACCCGCGGTGTCCCCGAGGGATTCTTGACGGCAATTACATTGCCGTGCAGATCCGTGCGGACCTCATCAGCGAGTTTCGCTGCCTCGTCGCGCACGATCCTTTGTACAGGCTGTTCGAACCCTGAAGGAGACGGCGTGTTCATCAGCCGTTCGAGAAACGCAAGAGAAGCTTTCTTCACGAGTGTACCTCCTGTGAGTTAGTGCAGCATTGACGGTTCACCAAAGTGTCGGGCGGAACCTTCCGGGACCTTCCCATAGGGAAATTACAGATTGGCGTGAAGGGTGCGCTAGCCTGCGCATGGGTCCAGCACTGGCTGCTCAATGCCATGAGATACTCTTGATCGAAAATTGACTGATATTTTCGCGACCAAGGATTGATTCATGATAGGCTTTTGCATAGGATACTAATGCACTAAGGGACACATGGACCCTCAGCCATGGAACCTTAGGACAATAGCCGGATAACTGAATACCAGTACGGCCCATAGTACAACTCTGGTGGCTCCGATTAAGGCCCCCCCCGGCCAGGTGTTGAAACAAAGGGCATCCCAAGGCAGCGCATGTTTTCGACCTTGCC
>JAGPGE010000277.1 GCA_018056145.1 Armatimonadota bacterium | reverse complement strand
GACATGGAGCGTCGCATCGAGGAGCAGGCTGCCGGGCGCTGCACCCGGGCGGACCTGTCGGAAGTCCTGGACACCCAGCCCGTCTGCCCCGACTGCCGTCTGGCCCTCAATGAGGAGCCCGAACTCCTGAGCGTGGAGTCGCTGGTGGCCGAGACGCGCCAGGCCATCGAAGGCTACCTGCAGGCTCTGGCTGTGCCTGCGCTGCGGCAGCGGCTGCGGGAGTATGCGGCGGCGGCGCCCCGGCGCGGCGATCTCGGAGTCCGTCTAGAGCAGATCGCGCAGATGCCGATATCCGCCAATCCCCGCCAGATTCTGACCTACTTCACCGATGACGCCATCACCCACGTGAACCGCGCGCTCGCCGGGAAGAAGCTGGCCCCAAGAAACTTCGGGGAGCTGCGCAAGTCCCTGGAGGGCCGCACGGTCACGCGTGAAGAGGCCGAGAGGCTCTTCAACAAGTGGCTTCAGGGCGACGGGGCGGAGATCGAGGATGACGGCCTCCTGCAGATTGACGAGTAGCGCCGCGCAACTGAGCGGCCGGCGCCGCCTCCCCTACCCCTCCTGCAGGTCCATCACATTGGGCTCCCAGCCGATGCGGTCCAGTATCTGCAGGTAGTCTGCCTCCGTGATGTCATCGGGTGGCTTGCCCAGCAATGACACAACCACGCCTTCCATCACGTTTGTGCCGAAGGAGCGCCCGTCCATCCGTGGGGTGGTGGTGATCAGGCGGCTCAGGCCACGTCCCCGCAGGTTCTCCACATCCTCTTCGGTCGTGGTGTTGGTAAGTACCGTCTTCCCTGCCAGATCTCTCAGGGCAAGCTGGGCCGGAGGCATGTAGCGGTTGATGAAGTGCATGTCACCCGCGATGATGTCCGCCCAGTCATAGTACTTGCGGAAGCGCGGCGTGGACTGGTGCTGCTTTTCGCCGGTGGGGTAGAGCCGCTCGAAAGGCTGCCGCACGAGAATGGGCAGCAGAGCATCGGCCGCCAGCCGGACCTGCCACAGCCGGCGTAGGGGGATCGGGATCCCAAGTGCGAAGATCAGGTCGCCGAAGATCGTCTGTGCGCCGATTTCGGCGAAGGCCTCAGCCATGCCGAATCGGTCCACCGCGCTGGTGATGAGCACGCGCAGGTTCTTCACCCCGCGCAACGCCTGATCGACATGGAGCATCCCGCGCTCGGCCAGGACGCGCACCGCCGCGCGCTCCAGGGTATGCTTCAGGCCGCTGCCGTCCACCACCGGCGTCGTCGTCGCTCGGGCCGCGAGTCTTGCCGCGTCGCGCACGACGTGCCTCCGGCCCCCTGCGACAAGGTACAGGTCACAGCCGCCCAGACCGATGGCGTCAGTCTGCCCGTCGAGCTCCGCGATCGTGTCCCCCGCGCGTTCGAAACTGCCGTCGGTGCCGATCCGCTCGATCACGAACTGCTCGCCCAGTATCTCCTGCTCCACGGTCTTGTTCCGCTTGCTCGAGCCCACACTGACGCTTACGACCCGTTTCACGCGGATACCTCCCAGGATCTGCCTAGCGCCGTGCATTGGCTGCGATCTCGTGGCCGTGTCCTCCACCCACGACGCCATGTCCGTCCACGTGGTCGAGCACATTCCCCACGACCACGCACTGCACGGCGTCGCCCAGATCGATCCCTCCGTTACCCTGGTACACACTGGTACGGACCACGTTCCCGGTGATGCTGTGGCCCCCCGAACCAGCGGCGTCTTCCACGCGAACCGCCGCGTCATGGTTGTTGATGAAGGTGTTCCCGTTGATGGCGAACCCGTCGCAGACCCCGACGAGCCTCACGCCGACGGGCGAGTGAATGTAGTTCGAGCTGATTACCATGTCCCGTGCAACTCCGCGGGCCAGAATGCCGGTGGTGAAACCCTCGATGGTGTTCCCGGCAATCACATGCTGCGCTGTGCCGTCCAGGATGATCCCCTCGGCGTGGCCGTACGCGAGATGGTTATTGACAATGCGCACTTCGCGGCAGTCGTAGTCGAGGTACACATGCTCAAGTTGGCGCTGTCCCTCATTGCGCGAGCGGGTCTGGTTGCCGTGTAACGTGAGGTGATGGATGTGTTCGGCGCGGAAGCCCTTGCGGCAGTCCCGGGCCCAACAGTCGCGGATGGTCACATTGGTCCCGTGTGGCCCGAGGCGAACCGCGTGCCCCCCATGACCGAAGAAGAAGCAGCTGTCCACCTGAGTATCATTAGGGTACTCGATGACCAGGGCATCGCCGCTGTCACAGCTTCCCTCGAAGGTGAGGTCACGCACGGTGATCTTCAGGTTCGGCCACCACGAACCCACGATCCCCGTGATCTGCATGAGCGGCGCGAGATCGCGGCTGGTGTTGATCAGCACGCTGGCCCGACCGTCACCGGCGATGAAGAGGTGCTGGCCTTCGGAGAGCGCGAGGCGCACGGTCTGTGGTATCTCGTAGCGCCCTGCCGGGAAATAGATGACTCCGCCTGATCGGGGCAGGGCGTCGAAGGCAGCCTGGACTGATGGGAACTGGGAGACGTCAATGCGACCGTTGGCGGTATTCATGGCGTGCCTCCCGGAAAGTCGTGGAAGCGGCCGTTCACGCCGTCAGTGTACCCGACAGGCTGTCGCCGGAGACCACATTCAGCACTGCAAGAACTGGGTATCGCCTGTCAGTCGAAGAGCCTCAACTGTTGCGTGGCTCGGCCGGAGTGGAGGTCTGTGGTGATGTCGCCCTCGGTCAGCTGGGCGTTCTCAAAGAGCCGCACAGCGATTTCGCGGAGCTTTTCGAGCTGGGACGGCTGGATATACCATGCCCGGGTATCCGCGTTGTAGCTGCGCAGTTCGAAGTCAATGGACTTCAGCGCGCGAACTACCTGGTGAAAGATGCTCTGGTCGGCCTCAAAGGTCACCTTGTAGACCTGCAGATCAGGTCGCCAGGTGATATTGATCGAGTTAGCCTTGCCGTTTTGCCGGGACATGCTCTCCAGCCCGCAGAGGGCGATCCGGTAAGGGTATACGCGACCGCATCAGGATACCCGCGTCGGAGGACGGCGTCAAGGCGAAGGCGGGGGGCTGCATAAGGATTACATCTGCCGACGCTCAAGAATCAGACCCCGGGGGGCTCTCTTTCGCAGACCGAACCGGCCGCCAGCACCGCCTGCCGAGTGATCATGCCCTCGAAGCGTCCATCCTCGCTTAGCACGGGCAATCGCTTCAGACCGTGTTCGGACATTAGGTTCACCGCATCCTCAATCGGCGTGTCCTCGCGCACGGTGACCAGATCGGTCTTCATGATCTCCGCGGCAGTCTTCCGTTGCGCAATCGCTTCCATATCTCCTCGACGCGACAGATAGTCCCAGAAGCCGCCCCGGCGGTTGGTGAGCGCAACGAGCAGGTCATAGTCAGTGATGAGTCCGAGGAAAACTCCCCGATCATCCACCACAGCCAGCCGCTGAACGCCGCTTGACCTGAGCATATCCAGCAACTCAGCGCCGGTCGCATCCGGGCTCACGGTGTTCTTCTCGCGGCCCATGATGTCGCGAACGAGGACTGGCGCCCCCAAATCGACGCTGCAGGATTCCAGTACCCGGCGGCCGGCGGACTGGCTGGCCATGGTGCCGAAAACGTCAAGACGTGCGAGCATCCCCACCAGCCGCTCTCGGGAGTCGACCACGGGGAAGCGCTTTAAGTCGCGCTGAAGCATGGCCGCAATGGCCTTAGGCACCGGACTGTCAGCCTGCACCGTGACGACGGGACTGGTCATCACATCATGGGCGCGAAGGTGCGTGACATTCGCCAGGTAGCCGTCCAGTTGAGCCTGCTCAAGCTCGGCAAGGAGCCCCAGACGCACGGGCATGCCCGCTCGCTCGATCAGGTCTCCCTGGGTAATGATCCCGGTTGGGTGGCCCGACTCGTCCACCACCGGAACCGCGTTGAAGTCCGCAGTGATCAGCAACCGGATAATGTCACTGACCGGGGTCGCTTCGGTGACCGCCGTGGGGTCCGCAGTCATCACATCCCGTACCTTCAGGCGTCCGAGGACCAACCCGTGACTCACCCGGTGGAGTACAACCTCGCACGGCCCCGCAACCACGATACCGTCACTCACCACAGCTGAGAGCTTCTCGAGGAGCGCGTCCGACTCACCGACAGGCACAATGATCTCAACCTTGACAGGCATCTTGTACGACAGAACTTCCAGGCGACTGCTGGCCTGCTCCCCGCTCTCGTACAGCCCAGCCACTCCCTTGATCACAATGCAGCGCGCCGCGCACCGGGCCTTCCTGACCTGCTCGACGACAGCCTCCCAGACGGGCCGCCCGTGCCATCTGGCATCTTCGCTGGTATAGACTTCGATGATGCGGTAATTCATGGGCATGGTAGGCTCCTCACAGCTGCCGGCCGGTCCACAGGCCGGCAAGCACAAGCAGCAGTCCACCCACATTGTTGGCGGCGATGTTCGCAAGCCCCGAGGCCCACTGCGCATCGCGCGCGAGGCTGACACTCTCTATGCCGTAGCTCGAGAACGTGGTGAGGCCGCCGAGGAAACCGGTGACGAAGAGCAGGCGGACCTGCGGGCTGATCACTGCGCGCTCCACCCCGAGGGCGAAAGCCAGCCCGATCAGGAAACAGCCGGCGAGATTAACCCAGAGGGTGCCCCAGGGAAAGCCGTCGCCATAGAGACGAGCTGCCGCAATGCTGACGGCGTACCGGCAGGCGGCGCCGATGCCCCCGCCCAGGAACACGAGCAGAACCTGCATGTCTCTTTCCGTCTCTTTCCGCTGCGATGTCTGGGTACGGGTCGGCCGAGAAAGCGCTTCAAGATGCCCAAAGACCCCTACCCACCGCGTGGTGAACAGGAGTCATCAGTCCGAAGACGGTCTGGCCGCACGGGCCGGGCGAACCCCATCGCCGCTGGGGCGAGTATATCTGGGCATCTTGCTCCGGTCAACACCGGCGTGCATTGACACACTTTGGGGGGCGCATGTAGTCTTACCGTGCGGATTCATCCGGACGCATGTCGCTTAGCGGAGAGCCGAGATGCCCCCTGCAAACACCATACGGCACGCCCGCATCAGCTCTGTCCTCCCATGTATCGTCGCGATCTGTCTGCCACTCTGCGCACAGGCGCAAGTCACGATGGCGCAGGTGGAGAGAGATATCGCCTGGCTCATCAACACCGAGCGCGCCCAGGCCGGGCTGTCCCAGCTTGCCACGGACACCGAACTTGCCCAGGTGGCCCGGGCACACAGCGCTGAAATGCGCGACAAGGGTTTCATGGGCCACGAATCCCCCATTGCAGCCCACAAGACGCCCGGCGACAGGTACCGACTCAAGTTCGGCGTCAATCCCGCCACGCTGCGCGAGAACGTGTCTCGCACCGAGTTTGCGGCGGTCAATGAAACAGTCGCGCAGACCGTTCATACGGGATTCATGAACAGCCCCAGGCATCACGACAATATAATGGCCGGTGACGTCTCGCTCATGGGCATCGGTTGCGTCACCGATGACAAAGGCACGGTCTGGACCACCGAACTCTTTGCGGTCCCGCCGCCTGCCGCACCGGCCGAGACCCCGACCGCCACTGACGCTCCGGCTACCGGTGCCGCTGCACAGCCCGCCCAAGCCATGGCGACTGTTTCTGTGGCCGCAGGCAAGGTAACGGCGCCCGTTCAGGTGCGGATCTGGTACGTCTCCGTGGAGTCCAACGAACCCGCCCAGGTTAAGGCTGAGGTCGGGGCCGCGGCGGCCATCCGTTGGGGCGCGACAGCCGACGGCGACCAGGCGATCACCGTATCGGCGGCCATCCCCGGGCGTGAAGGCCTGACGATCATGCCTGCCGCGACCATCCACGAAATGCCCACAACACTGGTGGGAGAAGATGGAGCTCTGGTTCTGACTGCCAGCGCACCCGAGAGCACTCACTGCCGCATGATCCTCATCACCGGTTCGCTGGCGGCAGTCCAGCAGTACGGTTCGGGCATGCGATCCGCAACTGCTCTAGAGCCGGGAACACTGGTGACCGCAAGTCTCGGCGACGGCGGCGGGACGGAGGCTTTCACCTTCTCGAACACCGGGACGCGCGCTGAACTGCTCGTCTCCTGGCTGAGTCCCCCCATCCGGGCCGCTCGGGTGTCCGTGTATGATGAGCTCGATGAGAGGGTTTGGAGCGCTGCACTCGTGGCTCCGGATTGCGTGAGGATGGACCTCACGGACGTCCCTGCCGGGGACTACACCGTGGTGGTCTCCGCTCCCGACATGCCCGCGGGCCAGGGCGATTTCACGATAGGCATCTTCCCCGCGGATGAGTAACGCTGTCAAAGGCCTGAACGGCGATGGCCCGCCGGAACCTGCTGCGTTGGATGGGGCGCCTTCGCGGGAGCCTCGGCGCGTCTGGTTCTGGGCAGCCGTCATTATCGGGCTGCTCGCCACAGGGCACGCGGCTTTCAGTCCCGCCATGCTTGCCCACTACGCAGACAGCCCAGACAGCGTGGACATCACCCGCTGGGCGGAGAAAGCCACCGTGGCGGATATCCCGCTATGGTGGAGCGGATCGTGGATACAGCGCTCGTCCCCCTATTTCCGCCCCCTCTCCAGTATGGTCTTCTGGTTCGAGTACCTGGCATTCGGGTGGAACTTCCAGGGGCACGTGGTCGTTTCGTGGTTGCTCCACGGGGCCATCTGCGGGCTGGTGTTTTTGCTGGGGATGGCGTGGTTCCCCGGGAGGCCCGCGCAGCGTGTAGCCTGTTCGCTGCTCGCAGTCGTCCTGCTCAACGTGCGTCTCGGGCCCCAAGGACCTGGCTGGCTTCCCGCGCCGGTTGCCTATGGAGTAGTGGCCTGGTGGCCCGGACAGACCGATCAGTGGTCTCTGCTCTTCTCGCTCTGGGCGCTGCTGAACCTGGACCGCTGGCTGGTGCGCGACAACCCACGGGGCATGCGTAACGCCATCATTCTGTGGATCGTCGCCCTGCTGTTCAAGGAGATGGCGGTCTCGCTGCCGCTTGTCGCGGGACTGCTGGCCTGGTACCGCAAAGGGCCTCCCGCTGTCTCAGTCCGCGCCGCTAATGCCGAGAGCGCCCCGGCTACGGGACTGTCCTGGAAGCTGGCCGTGCCCGGCTTGCTGCTGGTTGCCGGGTATCTTGCGCTGCGGTCCGTGCTCGTTCCCGGCGCGTGGGGGCCCAAGGTCCGCACGATCGAGTATTTCGCTTCGAAAGCCGTCTGGTACGCCGCCGAACTGCCCCGGGCCATCGTTATTGCGCGCGGCCTCTGGGTAGTGGTGATCGCTCTGTTCCTCGCCCACTGCATCTACGCGTACGTCCGGCTTCCCAAGCGCCCGGCGGTCGTCTGGCCCATGCTCGTCGCGGTGGTGGGCGCGGGAGCCATCGCACAGTGGCTGTACGGGAACTTCGCGGTCATCACGATCCCGGGCGAATTGCTGGCTATCGGCAGGCTGACCCTCTTCGCGCTGGGCCTGATGGTACTGGTCCATACGAACCGG
>JAGPGE010000276.1 GCA_018056145.1 Armatimonadota bacterium | reverse complement strand
GCGTCCAAAAAGCGCGTGTCGGCTTGAAACTGCATGAAGTACCGTAGCTGAAAGGCGCTGCATGGCAATAGGTCATCAGGTATCTTCCCATCGGAGGTGAGGGAGTACCAATCAGACCAACCGGGTGAGGACAGACGCATAGGCTACGACACCGCCAGTTGAATGTCGCGCCAGGCCTGCAAGACCTCATTGCGCATGATAGACACGTTGAGCTCGCTGCTGGGGCGCACGTCCATTTCCTGCCTGATCTTGACCTCGCCCTCCACCTTCAAGGGCTTCTGGTCCTTGTTCTGGAGCTTGTCGCCCAGGTCTTTGAACCAGTCTCCCCAGCGCCGGTTCATGGCGGGGTCCACTTCGCCACGAATAGACCGTTCCGGCCTGCCGACGGCCTGCCTCTGCCTGCGGAACTCATTCCACAGGTCGGACTGCTCCTCGTCTGACAGCTTGCCGGCCTCCCACTTCTTCTTCAGGCCCATGCTCTCAGCCACGTCTTCGATGAGCACGTAGCCGCGGTCCCGGGCGTCACGAGCCTGCTCTCGCCCAAACCTGCGGCTCTCGTCCAAGTCGGCCTTTGCGTCACTGTAGCCTGAAAACTTGCGGGCGGCGAAGTAGACGCCGAGAGAGCCGAGAATCGCCAACGTGATAGGGTTCGTAAGCACCGCGCCGATGGACGCTGCGCCGGTGCCTCCCACGATGCCACTGAAGATGCGGCTAAGGGCACCCGTCACTCCGCGCGCCGCAGGTCCAACGCCCCGCAGGGCATTGACAAAGCCCGTCAGGCCCCGAGTGGCTCCCTCGGCGACGGGAACGAACGACGGAGTCATTCCGGGAGCCGCGCGCCCCGCCCGGGCCGCAAGGGCAATCGTCCTCTGCGACTGGGTCATTGCGCCGATGGGAAGCGTCGAGGGTATGTCACGAGCCGCGGCAAGTGTCATGGTGCGCGCCAGTTGCCCCCGCGCCACGGCCTCCGCCCCCATGGTGGACAGGGAGCGATACCCGCCGGCGATCCCTCCGCCGATGCGAGAGAACAAACCCCTCCACTGCGCTCCGGAGCTAAGAGCCCCGATGGCTTCGGCGGCTACTTCCGCACCATCACCCGCCGCGCCAGCAGCGCGTGCCGCCCGAGCAGCCCTGCCCGCGGCCCCGAAGCGCCGGGACAGGAGGGTAGTGGCGATGAGCGGCCCCCAGGTCAACGCCGCTTCGGTGATGCGCTCGCCCCAGCCGGGCGCGTCTCCCTCCCTGGTCCGCCGCGCATGCCACGCTGCGGTCTGTACCTCTCCGATCCCACCCCAAACCGATGTGGTCCCCTGCACGAAGCCGGCCACTGCGCCCCCAGGCCCACCCCGCGCGCCGCCAATGGCCGCGCCGCCGATCCCCGCCGTCAGGAAGGGGTGTTCCCGGATGGCGTTGATGATAGGCTCGAGGACGGCCCACGCGGCCTTCGCCCCGCCAATGAAGCCGTCCCACAGGGCGCTAAGGGTTGGGCCAACGTTCTCCACCAGGTCCTGCAGGCCATTGGCCACGCGCTCGAGGAAGCCCATAGTCTTTCCAGGCAGTTCCTCAAACCACGCGATGATGGAGTCCTTGTGCGTGGCCCACAGGCCGGTGAGGTTCTCGATGCCCCCGGCGATCATGGGGATGAAGCCGGACACGAACTCCACCTTGAGCGTGTCCCACAGGACGTTGATCTCCTGCAAGGGGATGCGCAGGTCATCCCAGGCGCGCTTGACGGTCTCCGCCCGTGGCGCCAGTTCGTCGGCGGCCGCCGCGGCCTGTTCGAGCTGCCTCCGGTCTTGCAGGTACGGCATCATCTGGTCCGCGACCGGGCCAAGCAGCGCCCTGGCATACGGCTGGCGCAGCATGGGGTCGAACTGCTGCAACCAGTCGTGCACGTTGAGCAGCGTCCGCTGCCAGTCCCATGCGCCATCGCGGTTCTTGGCTATCGCCACGCCCAGCGCGGCGAACCGCATTTGCAAGAACTCGATGCGCTGGCCCCAGGAGCCGGCCATGCTTTCAGCGGCGCCGGAGCTCATGCCCAGCAGGCGCATGGTGGTGGTGAGGCCGCTTATAGAGGACACGGCCTGCCCGCTCACCAGTGACAGGCGCATGATGTTATCAGAGAGGTTGACAGCGGTCTGGGTCGTGTCCCGCATGATCTGGCCCACGGAGCCGATGGTTTCCCCCAGCATACGACCGGCGTTGGAGAAGATCCCGCCGAGTGCCCCGGCCAACGTTCCGGCAATGCCCCCCGCCGCCGCCCCGATTGCCCCGCCCAGCATGAGGCCAATTGCACCGCCCAGGACAGCCCCGCCCACATTGGCCGCAAGCTGCAGACTTGAGGAGAATAGGCTGATGAGCCCATTGGCGATGCGCATGACCCCGGCGCCGGTGGCCCCGGCGCCCTCCAGTGCCAGGCCCAGGGCATTGGTGATGGGTGCGGCGAGACCGGCCACGGCGGAGCCCGCCAGACTGGCCCCCACGCCTCCCAGGACCGCGCCCTGCATGGCCCGGCTGATGAAATCGGCGAAGGGACGGCGGGCCTTTGTGCCTCGGGAGCCCCCGATTGCGCCTTCCGAGGTGTCCTCGCCGGAAGCGTCCCCAGACTCTCCGGATTCGGCAAGCTGGCGCTCATATTCCTTGGCAAGGCGTTCGCGCTGGCGTTCCCGCCACTGCTCATACTCGCGCTGGGTGAGGTGCCGGCCTCCCGGTGTCCTGTAGTAGATTGGCCCCTGATACCCCTCACTGACGGGGTGGTATCGTACCTGCCCACCTCCGCTGACATGGCGAGAGTAGGCATCCAGTTCCGGCGGCTCAGGCGGAGGAGGTGGCTGCGACGCAGCTTGCCTGCCGCTCCCCTCTGCCGCTGCCGGGGGCGGCGACTCGGGCTGCGGGCTGTCCGCGGGCTCCCGTTCCGCCAGGAGCTTCAGGTACTCGGCATTAGTCTGATCTTCCAGGAGCTGCCGCTCTTCCGAACCAATGCGTTCGAAGCCCCACCGAGCGCCGGTCTGCGTGTAGGCGAAGGCCTGCCAGACCACGTTCCCGCGGGAGGTGACACGCCCCGAGTAGCGGGTATCGGGCCCATAGCGGGCAATGACCCGCCGGACGGCCTCCTGCAGTAGTTCCTGTTCTCGCTGGTCAAGCATAGGTGCCTCTATTCAGAGTCCAGCAGTGGGCACTGCTTCCACAGGTGCGTCAGTTCAAAGTACGGCGCGAAGATCGCGGCGGTCTGGTAGAACCGCCGCCGCGGCATGTCCTGTCCGAGGACCCACGGCGGTTGCCCGCAGCTTCGGGCCACGAGGAAGGCGTTGACCAGGTCCATGAGTTCCGGGTAGCGGGCCAGGTCGGGCAAAAAACGCCGTTCCCGAACCAGTTCCCCCGCTACCCGGCTCAGAAAGCCTGCTCACCCTCGGTGAGGGTGGTGTCCCGCATGATGGCCCTTGCCAGCTTCATGCGCACCGGCGGGGGCAGTCGCCGGATGTTGTCCGGGGAGCAGTCCTGGGGCAAAGGCCACTTCACGGTCCCCGCCACTGCCACGATGTCCAAGGCCTCGCGCATGGCCGCGACCACCGCCACCTGCTTGTCCGGGTCCATCCGAGAAATGATCTTGCCCATTGCGCTGTCGTCCAGGAGGTCGTCCGAGGAGACTTCCAGCCCGGCGACCTTCTGCACGTTTTGGACGGCCACCAGGTGGGCTTTGAGTTCCGCGTCATCCAGTTCCCGGACATGGAAGACGCTCCCGTTGATCTCCACTTCGCTGCTGTAGTACCCGGCTTCGCCACGAAGCGTAATCATGTGAGTGTCACCTTCTCGATGGTGATGGCATGGGCGAGCATTTCGCTGCTTGCCGAGAACATGGCGTTTGCCTGGGCCTGTTGAGCGGAGACCCGGCTCATGTAGTTGTTGAAGAGGGTGATGCGCAGACCGGCACGCGAACCGGTTCCCGGCTGCGCGGCGGTGATGACAACCTGCCCAGCATTGAACACGGACCACAGAGCGCCCGGGGGAATGGTATGCCAGCGGTAGGAGACGGTGAGTTGCTCCAGCTTGGGCTTGATGCGCACCGGGGTGCGGCTGATCGCAAACTCCGGGGAACCGCCCACGGGAAGCATCCGGCGGGACCCCACGCGTTCCAGGTTGTTGTTCACGCCAATGCTGATGCCGGCCAATCCGGGCAGATAGTCGATGCCATTGTGAACCAGGCTGATAGTCTGCCAGATCATCGGCACACAACTGGAGGGCGGGGGAGCCGACGCCGGAGGCGTGACCGGCACGAAGCAGATCGGCCACAGCTCCACATCGGCGGTGACGTTCTGCATTTCGGCGATCTCCAGGCGCAGGGACTGTGCCAGGCAGTCCACGCCGCGCACTGCCCAGGCGTCTTCCGTGTAGGCGGAGGGGAAGCCGATCTCGCACAGGAGCAGGTTCATGCCGTTGACCTTGCCCGCGCCGCTGGGAGAAGCGTGGTCGCGCACGAAGTTGCCCTTGGTGGTGAGGAACGCGGGGTCGCACACGTCGATGCGGGTGGACAGGCTGCATTCCCGGCGCCCGGGCACGGCGGACAGGACCCGCCCGGAGCCGATGCCCTCCACCGGGCGCATGTTCTCATTCTGCTCCCAGCCAGGCAGGGCGCAGGGGCCGATGGCGGCGAGGGAGCCCGTGGGTGACGGGTCGGTGACGGTCGTTGGAGTGACGTACTGTGAGCCCTGGGCCGCCGCGTAGAAGTAGCCCTCGTAGCCCACCGGGAACCGGGAGCCGGTCCAGAGTGTGTCCATAAATCTCGCCTCCAGAATCGCGACGCGGGCGGCAATTCATCGCCGCCCGTGCCTGTGTGGTAATCCTGCTGGATGTGCTACTTGGCGCCGATGGCCCGCGGGTAGTCGTTGGCCACGATGGCGAACACCCCAGACGTTGCCGTGGTGGTGATGGCGCAGGTGTCGGCGTCGATGGCGCGCACGCCGGTGTCATTGGTGGCCAGCGTCAGGTTCTTGGTATCGCCGGCATTGGGCGAGGACCACGCGGTCTGCGCCTTGGTGGCCGCATTGCCGTCCTGATCCACGTACCCGAGGGTGAAGGTGAGGCTTGCGCCGATGTCCGTGAGAGCCAAAAGCTTCAGTTCGTTGTTCGCCACGCCCGGGCACACGAATGCCTGCCAGGCGGCATCATTGAGCACCGTGACCTCGCACAGGTTCTCGCCGGTGATGCGCACCAGCGCCAGGGGCGGCTGCTCGATCCCAAACAGGCGCCCGTCGAAGGTGACGGGTTCCGGGATTGCCTGGAACCAGGTGACCTCCGGCGGAGTGACTACGGTGTCCTCGGTGCGCTGCAGGATGAGGTAGTAGTACGCTCCCATCTGCGCAGCGTCGAAGGCCTCCGGGGTTCCCTGCATGTCCATGTTGCACGGTTCCCAGTCGGCGGGAATCGTCCACGAGATCAGGCCGCCGTTGACCGAGAATCCGGTGGTGCGGTCGGTGACGCTCAGTTCCGCCCAGGCGGTGCCATTCCAGTAGTAGACCGTGAGGCCCACGTCAGCGGAAGCGAGGGTGGCGATGTCCAGCCCGATCGCGGAAAACTTGCGCCGGGAGCCGAGTGCCACCACGTCATTGTCGAGGGTGAAGACTTCGACCTCCGTGCTGCCGGCGGGGTTCCCCAAGTCCGTGGTTTCATCCACCAGAGAACCCTGGGAACCAACGTAGACGCGGTCGAAGTCGAAGGTCACCATCTGCGGGTGCATAGCGCCAACCACGGTGCCGGCTTCAGTGGTGAACCCTCCCGCGCCGGGTCCCTTGCGGAACACCTCGGCGACCAGGGGGTGCACGGTTGCGCCCACTGCGGAGAGATAGGCGGCCAGGGAAGCGTAACTGCCGCCCTCTTCGCTGGTGACGTAGCTAGCGATTGCGGAGCAGAAGGATGCCCAGACGGTATTGTCCAGGGCATCATTGAGATACGCTGCCAGTCCCGGTCCTAGGGCCTGCCGATCCACCTCCGCCGCCGGGCGCAGGAGCGCCGACTGCAGGAAGGGGTCTTCGGTGGCGGTGTCGAGATACCGCGTCAGGCCGTCGGTGGTATTCCCGGCCAGCATGTCCCCGGATGGTGTTTCCACCGCGGCGATGATGCGCCGGGCGAGCTTGTCGGTCAGTGCTTCGAAGGCCGTCTTGGTGAGAAGGCCCATGTCGATCACCTCTGAGTGTATGCGGTTACCACAGGCCACTGCGGGCGAACTGGCGCACCACGAACTCCGCCATCCAGCCGCTATAGTGAGGCCAGTTCTGGGGGACAGGCCGGAAGCCGGTGGGGTAGCAGTTGCCCCAGATCGTGCGCGTTGCGTCCTCGGGGTCCCGGAACTGCCCGGAGAAGTTGGGGTGGCGCATGATGCCCCGGCAGACCGCGGCCACGTCCAATGCTTCCTGGAACTGGCGCCTGCCGATCTGTGGGGGCCAGGCAATGGTGACCATCACGTTGAGTTCATCCTGATGCCCCATGCCGTGCTCTTCGGTGCGCATGGAGCCGCCCACGAGAAGCACCGGCCAACGGTCCTTGGCACCAAGGTCCGGAAGCTGTTCCCCGGCATAGTGGAAGGACTTGGGGTGGCAGCGCTCTGGAAGGCCCAGTTCCTCAAGGGTTGGCACGAGATTGCTCGCCATGATGCGCAGGAAGGCGTCGAAGACAGGAACCGGGCGGCCTAGGTGCACCTGGAGCACGTCTACAATGTCGGCGGCATCTACAGTCCAGGTGCTCACGAGAACCCTCCTGCGTCAGCTTCGGGTGTGGGCAGTCCCGCGCCCATGCCGAACTGCCCCTCAAGGGCCGCGGTCTCTTGCCGCATCCTGCGGGCCTGCGCCCTCCAGGCGCGGTATGTGGCCCTGCGCCAGGCTTTGTGCAGCCGAGGCAGGAGTTCCTCAGCCACCGTCGCCCAGGGGCCGTGGGCCTGCATCTTGTAGGTGCCGTGGGCCAGCCACCACGCCTGCCGGGTGGAGTTCAGCCACAACAGGTTCAGACCGCCAAACCACTGTAGTTGCATACGCCTCCAGGACCTGTACAAATCGCCGGATTGCAGGTTGATGAAGGCCCGATCCGGCGCCGGTTGGCGGAAGTTGGGGCGGATTGCCTGCCTGCCCACCGCCCGGGGAATTGCCCTGGGGCGCTTCAGGCGTTGCCAGGAAGGCGGTTCGCCGCGTTCCCCGAAGCCGTAGGGGTGCCCCATCTCCCGGAGCGTATTGAGGCTGTACGGCCCGAGGCTCATGGTGCGCAGGTGCTTCAGCCACTCCTCGGCGATCTGCTCGATCTCGGTGAGGTCCACGTCGCGCATATCCTGCGCGGTCCGCAGGATTGCCTTCTGGATGGTGGCGCCGCCGGGTCCCTTGTACAGGTCCAGGGAGGGGTAGCCCTCCATGCTCATGTGCAGGGGCTCCACGGTCTGGCCTTCAATATCCATGTACTCGTCGGGGATCATGCGCGGCAGTGCCGCGGGCCAGCGGGTCTCCTGTGGAGCGCGCTCGTACACCGGGTGCGCCGCGTCCGG
>JAGPGE010000275.1 GCA_018056145.1 Armatimonadota bacterium | reverse complement strand
CACTCGTACCGAAGAGTCGCACCTCGCCCGCCCAGACCGAATTCTGCCTCGGCCCTGAGTAGTCGGTGCTCCGATGCAATGAGAGCGACGAGAGCGCCTCCCGCCACATGTAGGTCGGCGCAATCCACATCGGCACGTAAGTCAATGACCCTGTTGGCCGCGACGATGGCATCTCTCCACATCGCGAGGTCGAACCTGATCCGCGCGCTGGGGGTCCGGCGGCCCGGAGGATGGGTAACGGCGGCTTGGAGAACATCTGTGCGAAGAGTCGCCCGCCAGCCCGTCGGATTGGGCTGCATCAAAAGGTCGAGGAAGACGCGGGGCGTCTGCTCTATCAGCCGCTTGGGTATCCTCGCCACGGCAGGAAGAAGATTGGGATCACCCCCGGGCACGGTGACGCCCACCAGTAGCCTGGGGACAATGAGCGTGAGAGCGAACTGGCGGGATGGCTTGCCAGGAGGCAGATGGATCAGCTGCAGATCCAGGCGACGCGCATCGGGGGCCACCACCATGGGGTCATAACCAGATATCCCCGGGTGCGCGGAATTGGGGTCTTTCCGTACTTGGCAATGAGGCGCCGAGATGCTGACCACCGTGCGGCCTGCATGGTCGGGAAGAACGATGGCTGGGTCGAAGCGAACCTGCAGGCCGGGGACCAGTGCGACCGTGACCGGCGCTCCGCGTCGTCCCAGACGGCCTCGGACACGAAACCGAAAGACCCCTGACCGTCCTTCCAGAGCGGTCTGCAGTTGCGATGCCTCAACATACGCAGGAAGCGGTGGAGAGGCCACACCATCCAGCGCATCTATCTCGACGACAATGCCGGCGTCGTCGCCAACACAGTCAACCTCGGGAATCCCTGCGCAAACCGGCACGCCGGAGATCGACGCCCCTGGAACCTCCCCAACCAGTCTGAGGTGGGGCATTAGGTCCACCGGGATATGCTCCTCGGCAATCGTCCCGTCTGCCGGACCCATCTCGAGCACGATTCCGGCGCAATGCGTGGTGTCAATGAGGTGCACGGACATGCCGCCGATCCCATCCAACCCAAAACTCTCCAGACACTGGGCTGGCGCGGCCTCTCTGCTGTCTATTCGGACCGTCTTCACGCATGCATCCGTCGGGCACACCACCCAGACTTCGCCCCGTGGCACGTACTGCTGTCGGATCAGTCTGTTCTCCGGATCGTTGGCCGCGAATGCCGCCCAGCGGACTCCACTACCCAGGAACCCGCGCACACCTTCAACGGTGGAGCATTCGTCGTCAGACTTCCGCCATTCCACACGATAGCGCGGGGCCACAGTCTCCAGCGGCAACTCGAATCGCGCCTCCGTCTGCCTGACGAACGGGTCAACTTCGACGCGCTTGGCGGCTATTAGCCTGTAAGTATCCGACTCGGTCTCGGCGAACACGTTCATGGTCCGCCCCGAACGCCACTCTGATGGCAATTGTGCGACGACCAGTGTGATCGCCGCGCTGTCAAGAGATAGCCGCAGGTATATTTGCGGACGTTCGGCAAGGGCTTGCAGCGGAGTGCTGGGCAGAGGCTGCCCCTCCATCCATTCGCGAAAGGCGTCCACAAGCCATTGCGGCAGGTCGAGAGTGTCATCGCCGACAGACCCCTGCACCGATCGTCGATAAAGGGTCATGCAGCGTCCGAGCACGTCATCGGCGACATGCCCCCCGTAGTTCAGGAAGTTCTCCTCGGGCCTGTGCAGTTGAGGGTATGAGACTCCCAGCTCGCGAAGAATCTCTGCAGCGGTCCACTCGCCGTCATCTAGCCCCCTCATGACCGCCGGACGCACCACGTGCTCGAAGAGCCGTTCCACCCCGTTTGCCGGAATTAGGGCGTGGATACGCACATGCCGCAGGAACCTCTGCCCGTCCACGTGATGGAAAGCAGGCAAACCATAGCGCTTCAGGAAGCCCTCAAAGGCATCGCGCCAGTCGGTCTCTTCCGCGCCAGACAGCTCCAAGTACCACTCCCTGAAATGAGGCCAGTACTTGTCGTCGTAGAAATGGGAAAAGATTCCAGTGGTGAAACACGCGGCACAGAAGGGGAACTGCCGCCAGAGCTGAACTGGCGAGTTTAGGCGGCAGAAAAGGCTGCCCAGCCTGCGGACGTCCTCCGCGTCGAGTGGCGCTTCTCCTATGAGCGTCTTACCGGCGAGCTCGCCCGCCAGCGCTCTTTCACATTCTGCCAGGTTCATGCATTGGTCGAGGAACAAGGCTGTCCCCCCCGTCTGTGCACCGGGTCGGAGTGCGAGCGACGCAGGTATGACGGGGCGCAAGAGACGGCGGCGCCCCGCAACCGTGCAGACCGTGTGGCCATTTCGCGCATGCCTTCGACTACTCCTCTGATGCGCTGCATAGGATGCCCGGCCTCCTGTGCAAGGGTGGAAGGCTTAACCTGCGAGGCTGCTCACTCCTCCTCCACGCCAAAGACCGACGCGTGGACGAGGTGGTCTCCCATGGTCAGGCAGGCGCCGGTGATGCCTGGGCCGTCGATGCGCACTGTCTCCCCCACTCCCGGCGATGGGTATCGCTCACCGGCCGCCGCAGCGGCAGAATCCAGGAAGTGCGCGACGGCGCGAATGCCCACTTCACCAGGCTCTCTACCATGCATACGATCCAGCGCGCAGAGCGCGTAACCTCGCGCCAGCTTGGGCCAAAGGCGCTGCAAGGTCCGGTGGCGGTCGAACAGGTCAGCCGCCTCGATCCTCCCCCGGCAGGTGACCACCACCCCAAGCGCATCTTCGGGCAAGCGGATTTCGTCCAAACGCCCTGAACGCGCCTCCTGCAGACGCCCCATGGCCTCGTGGACCTGCTCGTAGTCGCTGGTGACTGAGGCAGCGCTGAGGCACGCCGCCACGCGGTCGACCTCACGCCAGACCGCATGCTGATCAGAGCGGAAGCCCATGCGAGCACGCAGGGAGTCGTTGACGCTGCGTGATTTGCGGCGGCGCATCTCCGGGTGTGAGTAGTTCGCGCTTGGGCGGAACTCACGGGAGACGTGGTGCCAGCGCCCAGACTCGGTGCAGCTGACGGGAATGGCGACCTCCTGCCCAGGTCCAAGCAGAACCGAGGTATTGAGAGTGCGGTTCTGCTTGGCGCCGACCAGTTGCTCGCCCTCCACGATCAAGATGAGTGTTGCGGCCAGGTTCCTCGCGACGACCTGCCCCACGACGCCCGCGGCATCGACCTCCGATACCGCCACGGCGTTCCGTGCCACCGCTTCATCAAGCGTCAGGTAGTCCGGTCCGGGCTGCGGGGTTCCGAGTAGCGGGAATACCGCCAGGTCCCCGGCGGCGATCGGTTCGCCGACCTGCAACGTGGCAACGCGGTCTTTCAGTGCGTTCATCTGTGGTGCCTCCTGGGATGTGCGTCTCTTTTGCGTATATAGCCCGCGGAGGTCTGGGGTGTGACAGCCCCCGTTGCATCCGCGGATCGCCGGGCAATGCGCCCATGCCACTACTGCCGGAGCTGAACCATGTCCGACTTGTTCCCGCCGTAGTGGCCCCAGCCGAAGGAGGCGACATGTTGTCCTTGAGGGATTGAGTGGTCAGCGATCCAGTAGCCCGGCGATCCCAGAACGGGAAGGAAGTCAGCGTATTCCACGTTGACGCACCTGTAGGCGCCGCCCTTACGGCAACCGTCGCAGACCCCGCAAAGGTATGTGAAATGCACATCGTGCGGGATCCAGACTTCCTGAAGCAGCAGCCAGTTCTCCACCGAGCTCCAAAGGATGGGGAAGTGCTCCTCGCCGAAGTAGCTGCTCTCGAAGACCACCGAGATGTAGACGAAGTCCCAGCCATCTTGCCGCAGAGGCGACCCAAGGCCGCCCCGATTCCTGGCGTATCGCTCCGCCAGCTTGCTGCGCTCGTCGTCAGGGAAGAGACGCAGGGGCACCATCTGGTCGATCGCGACCCACGATCTTGTCCCCTCTGGCTCCCGTCCATACTCGCCTTGCAGCAGTCTCAGCAACGCTTCATCCACCGTCCGCGGCCTGGGGCCGTCGTCCTTGTAGACAACGACCTCATCCGGGTCCAGGGCGTCATAGTGTTGCCGGATTCGGTTGAAGGTCCGCGACGAGTAGTCGGAGTAGATGAAGGCATCCACGGTTGGTGTGTGATACCGCAGGCTGGTGTCGTGCTCGGAGAAGTAGGCCAGGGCCTGGGTGTCGAAACCCGATGACAGGTACCAGAACAGCACCGGGTCACGCAAGGCCTCGCCGACCAACTCGTCACTCAGTATCTCCTCCCATTCGTCCCTCTCCTGGGGGTAGACGGGGGTGAGGCGTTCGACGAAGTCTCTGAAGCTCATTGCTGCTCCTCCAGGTTTTCTTTGTCTTACCGTAGGTGCCGGGGTCAAGCACCGAGACTCAATCGTCGCGACGTCGCTGCTCCCAAAGCATTTGTTCCTGGGCATTCGCCTGGTCGCGGGCGGCTTGCGCCTGGCGCTCCGCGGCTTCCGCAGCGCGTTCCGCTGCCCTGGCCTGCTTCTTCGCCGCCTTCGCCGCCCGTGCGGCTGCCTGGGCGCCCTCGTTGTAGTTGAACTCCCAGTCTTCCCACCCGCAACTCAGGCACTTCAGCATCATCCCGGAATGGGTGCGCTCAAGCTCCTGCACTTCTTCCGTCTCTTCCGCCCCATCCGGGAAGGGCGGCTGCTTCGGGAGGGTCAGTTCGGTATAGGCGTACTTGCACAGCGCGTACGCTGCCCCGCCGAGTAGACAGTAGACCCCGACCTGCGACAGAAAGCTTGCACCCCCACCGACCCACATGAGAAACAGCCCAAGTGCCACCACGGAGCACCCGCAGCCCCAGCCCGAGTGAGCTTCCCGGTAGTCGCGCACTCTCTTCTCATGGGCCGCAATATGCTCAGCCCGGATCTCCTGCGCCCGCTGGGTGTACCGCGTGACCGTCTTGAAGTAGTCCCGCTTCTCGGGGACTTTCACCAGCGCCGAATAGCAGGTCGGGCATACACTCCCCGTCTTCCCGACGTCCCCTATGGGCGCGGGTGGCCGCCCGGCTCCACAATATGGGCAACGGTCCACCTTTGGCGGAAAACTGGCGCCGCACGACTTGCAGAGCATGCGGGTCCCTCCCGGCTGCCGCCGAGTGATTCGTCGCCTGACGCCCAAAAAGGCGCGCAACGGTAAGATGCACAGCTTCTTATATGTGCCCCGCGCGCAGAGTGTGACAGCGAGACGATCATTTTTCGACGTGCCGCGTGACGCGGGCTCGTTTCGCACAGCGGGGAGATTCAGGCAAGATGAGACCACCTGTCACACTTCGGACTTCCGGCGCGTAGAACACGGTGAAATGAGACGGGCCAGTGGCGGCGGGGGGGGAGTGCAGACCGCCATGAGGGTCCAAGCCGGACTCAGTGAGGGAGAGGGGAACGTCCCATGTCCAGCAACCAGATCGCCAGCCTTCAGAGCCGCAAGGCCAGCCTGCTGCAACGCAAAGCGAACCGCACCCGGGATCTCATCAGCTATCGGCAGTTGACCGGGTGGGAGTACCAGGCATCCGTGGCGGAACGCGACATCGCGGACCTGGACCGGCAAGTCGCCGACATCGAACGGCAGATCGCCAACGCCATGCGGTGAGATCGCAACAGACGAACCAGAACGGATGCAGGACTGGATGATGCCCATGCCTGATTCCACGAGACCGTCAGACGACCAGCGTTCAGATTTCGTGCGGCGCTTGCTGGGCCGACTGCCCAGTCCGCGTGAACTTGCCCTGTCGGTCCAGCGCAGCGTGGTCGGTCAGGACGCGGCTGTTCGCGAACTCGCGGCCGTGATGCGCCAGCATCTGCTCCGGGCCCGGGCTTCCGAGCGGGGGCTCCCCTGCGTGCCCAGATGGCGCGACACCGTGCTCCTCATCGGCCCTACGGGAGTGGGCAAGACCCACATGGTGCGCGCCTTCGCGCGGATCTGTGGTCTCCCGTTCCACGCGGAGGATTGCGGCCAACTCAGCGGCACCGGTTACGTAGGGCGTTCGGCTGTGGACGCCGTTCAGGATCTGATCGTCGCCGCGGAAGGAGATGTCGCCGATGCCCAGCGCGGCGTTCTCTTCCTGGACGAGCTGGACAAGCTGCGCGCCCAGGCCAGCGATGGGCGTGACGTCCGGGGCAATGATGTCCAGGTGGAACTGCTTGCCCTGCTGGAAGGGCGCAGGCTCAATCTCGCCAACACGGGGTCGTCCCGCGAACGCCGCGAAGTCCACCAGGGGCCTTTCGAGACCCATGGGCTATGCACTATTGCCGCCGGAGCTTTCGAGGGGCTGGAGGAGATCGTGCGGGAGCGGCTCCGGCCCAAGTCGGGTCGCATCGGGTTCGGCCCCGGCAGTGCGACGTGCGAGTTGGACCAACTGCCCCGCACGAACCTGCTGTCCCAGGTAACGCCGGATGACCTGATCGCTTACGGCCTACGCCCGGAACTCGCAGGGCGTCTCAACACGATCATCGCCCTGCGCGAACTGGACGAGAGCGACCTGCAGAGAATCCTCGACCAGGAACACTGTGGCCCCATCGCTCGCCTGCGTGAGATGGCCTTTCTCGAAGGGCTGCGGGTCGAGTTTACAGCGGATTTCCTGTCGCGTGCGGCGCGACTTGCATCCAGCGCAGGGCTTGGGGCGCGCCCCTTGGACAGCCTGGTATCGCGAGCGACCCGGCGGGCCATGTTCGAGGTTCCCGGCACCGCGGAGGCTGGCTCGACGCTTCGCTTCCGGGAGGATGCACTGGATGACGGGACCTATGAGGTCGTGCCCCCGGAAGCAGATGAAGTGCTCGATGTCCATGCTCCGGAGCACTTGCTTCCTGAAGAGCCGGCACTGCCCAATTGGCTGGAGCTGCTGCTCTGTGAGGACCTCCCGGAAGAGGATTTTCTCGACGACGACGAACCGGACATGCAGGAGGAGGACGGCCCGGAGGATGTCACCACTGGCCGCGCGGGCCAGCGATCGTTCTGTGACGACGATGATGACGACCTTGATTTCACGGACGAAGACGACGAAGAAGCTGCTGATGCGAAGATCGACGCCGAGATGAGGGCATTGCGGTTCCTTACTGCATTCGACGCGCAGCCGCTGACCCCGGGCGACAGGCGCATACAGACGGTCCTCTCAGCCCTGGTTTCCCCCGAACTGCACGAGGTCGCGCGGATCGTGGTGCTCCACGCGGGCGCATTCCTCCTCCCCCAGATCCTCGGGCTCACGGGACACCCAGACCCGCGCCGGCGCAGGGCCGCGGCCTGGATACTGGGGCGCATGGACAACCCAGTGGCCCGGGAGATGGTGATGCACATGGTCACCCACGACCCCGACCGTGCCGTGCGCCTCTATACCCGCGAGCAGATGGGGAAATACGCCGAGAGAGACGACACGGGCGGTGAAGAATGACAGGAGATCGTGCTCGGACAAGGCGCGGGATGGGTTGACCAAAACCGGAGCGAGAGGTGCCAGGGCTTTTCAGAAGGGAATGGCTTGGTGCTCGGCTGAAAGAGCGAGGGATGGGTC
>JAGPGE010000274.1 GCA_018056145.1 Armatimonadota bacterium | reverse complement strand
GATCTGGGTTAGCACCGTGGTCCCGTGGTAATTGGCGAGCAGGCCTCCATCGTCGTTCCCCATGACGAGGAACACAGGAACGCGGCCGCTGTACGCTGGCTCGGGGGAGTCGTCCTGCACCCGGTAGAACCGCGCCAGCATCATCTTTACCCCGGCCTCCACCGCAAGGCTCCCGGTCTCCAGGTTCAGGACCCGGTTCAGGCTGTTCAGCGACTGGTCCGCGAGCACGGCGTGCATTCCCGCAGCGTCGTGCCGATCCAGCCCGTGAGCCGCACACACAAGTTCCTCTTCGAGCAACCGCGTGATGTGCCCCCGGGTATTGTTGTGGGTCGCGTTGGGGATCCCCAGGCGACGCGCGATCTCCAGCAGTTCGTACCCCGGGAAGCAGTGGCCCAGCGGCGCGTGGTAGTGCTCGCTCTTGGTCAGCAGATACAGGCGGCCGTCCTCGCCGACCCTGAAGAATCCGTAGCCGGTGAGCGGCGCGGCGTCCGTATTGGTAGCTGCCGCGAAGGCCTGACTAGCTGCGCCGGCAGCGCTGGTGTCCAGCCCATCACAGACCTGCTGCCCCACCTCCGGCAGACGCGCGAGCAGGCGCTGGTGCCAGGACTGGGGGTAGAAGTCCACCGGCCTGTGCGCCGCGTCAAGCAGCTCTGAATGGCTCTGTCCGGACAACGCCGCGCGTGCCCGGCACAAAGCCTGAGTGTACTCTTCACCCACAAGGTCGCTGAGGGAGCATGAAGTCTGACTGAATCGAAGGTTCATCTGATTAGCAAGCTCTCTGATCATTTATGATCATCTCTGTTCATTTCTTACAGCATCAGACCGGTCCTGTCAAGGTGCCGCAGCCGCTATCTGTGGTGCCCGTTGTAGGGGCACAAAGGTCGGGCCTGCCCGCATTGGCGTTCGATGGCCAGCAGCAGTCACCGCGCGCGCCTTTGACCGTTGCACGACTGCAGGTTTCCGCGGCGCTCAGAGGAAAGATTCATGCACAGTGCGCACATAACCGGCACAGTACGGAGGCGATGGAGATGAAGGTTCTCGTGTGGAATGCGAGCCCCAACAAGGATGGTCTCACTGCGGCGTGTGCCGAAGCTTTCGCTAAGGGCGCCGCCGATGCGGGCGCCGAAGTAGAACTGGTGCACCTGTGCGACCATGCGATCGAAGCGTGCCGCCAGTGCGACCGCGGGTGGGGCCTGTGCAGGTCGGAAGCCCGCTGCGTCATTGATGACGAGTTCCAGCATCTGCGCGAAGCCATCTTCGCCGCGGATGTCTGGGTGCTGGCCAACCCCGTCTACTTCGGCGATCTCGCCGAACGCGCCAAGGTATTCCTGGACCGCCTGCGCCGCTGCAAGGTGGGCGCCAGCGAGAATCCGCTCCAAGGCAAGGATTTCGTAGGCATCGCGGCGGCGGGCGGATCCGGCGGCGGGACAAGCTGGTGTCTGGAAGTAATGAACCGCATCGCGGCCCACACCGGGATGCGGGTGGCGGACCTGATCACCGTGACGCGGCGCAGCAGAGCCTACAAGATCCCGGCAATTGAAGCCGCCGGGCGCTCCATCGTCGAACAAGAATGGGCGGGGTAGCGCGATCGAAGGTTGCCGGTTCGCAATTCGCAGGAGGTGCGAGATGAGGACCTGTCGTGAGATCACAACAGTCAGCGCCCTGCTGGCCCTCACGCTCAGCGTTTGCGTGTGCGCCGACACGACCATGGACTTCGACTCCAACAACGCCCTGGAAGGCTGGCAGATTGAGGGCGACGCGACCTTGGACGCCACCCGGAATCGGGATGGCGGAGCAGGTGGCGCCCTGCGCATAGGGCCGGGGGCGAAGGCGGTCTTGCCTTTGCGCGATGAGGACGGCGCCGGCGTGGTGGAGATGTGGGTCTATGACGACTGCGCGAGGGCCGAGAACCCCAAGGACCGCCGCGTTGGCCCGCGATGGGGACTTATCCAGGGTGATGGCCGCGTGCTGGTCGTGGGTGCTCTGTATGCCCCGTACCTCTCGGGCGACACCACCTACTGCGCGTCTGATTCCGACCAGAAGACTACCTGGTTCAATGTGCAGTACCTGGGCGTGCGGCGCGACCCCACCTGGCATCGCTGGACCTTCACCATGGACCCTGCAAAGGGTCTGTCCATAGGCATCGACGGCACGGACGTGAATGCTCGAACGCCGCGCTTCGACTGGAACAAGACCCAGTTCAGGGGTTTTCAGGGGATAGCGCTGTTCGGCGACGAGATGAAGGCCCCCGCGCACACCATCTGGGTCGATGACATCACAGCCCAGCTTGGCGGGCCGATGGCTGCCGCTCCGGTGCCCCCTCCGCCTCCGCCGCCAGTGGTACCCGCAGCCGACCCCGCGCCCGACGAACCGGTGGACATCATCCCCGAACTGCGCGGCAAGCACCCGCGCCTGCTCTTTTCGGCCGAGGACATACCCGCGATGAGAGAGCGCATCGCCGGGCCATCCAAGGTCTTCTTCGACAAGATGCTGGCCTACCTGCAAGCCTGCAAGCCGCCCGACCATACCCGGTGGGTCACCGACGCCACAGACGCCCAGCGCCAGGGCGTCTGGCGCCTGCCCACAGTGGCACTGCATTATGTGCTGACAGGCGAGCAGGCATCCCTGGAAAACGCCGTCGGGTTTATGCGCAAGTTTCTTGAGACCCCCGACTGGGAGACCACCAGCGAGCGCAACAGCGGGATGGGCGCGGCGAATATCATGGTCGGCGCGGCGCTGGCATACGACTGGCTGTACGACAGCCTGGCTCCCGACTTTCGCGAGCGGTTTCGCCGCAAGCTTCTGAACCACGCACGGTGGCAGTACTACGGCGGGCACCTCAACGGCAACAAGGCCACCGCGTACTGGCAGTCGGACCCGCAGAACAACCACCGTTGGCATCGGGACGCCGGGTTGGCCCTGTGCGCCCTGGCAGTCGCCGGGGACGGTCCCGGCTGGGAGTGGATTCTGTCCAAGACCCGCGAGGAACTGGAGTTCGTCCACCAGTGGCTTCCCGAAGACGGCAGCTGCCACGAGTCGCCTTCGTACATGGTGTTCGGGATGCCCTACCTGGTGCTGGCATTCGACGCCGCGGACCGCTGTCTCGGCACCCAATTCCTGCGTCACGCGTACTTCCGGAACAACCCCCTGTTCCGCATGCACACATTGCTGCCGGGGTTCACCGACGCTTTCTGCTTCGGCGATGCAGGGGGCACCGGGTTCATCAATGACTATGCATTCAGGTGCACCGCTATTCACGAACTCGGGGACCTGCAGAACGCCCTGATGCAGTTCCACGCCGCCGACCCGGAGACCAGCTTCAACTACGGCTGGTTTTCGGTCATCTGGTTCAACACGTCGCTGGAGGGGTCCATCGAAGACGTCCCGACCAATGCCCTCTACCCTGATCTCGGCCTGGCGCTGGTGCGTGACGGCTGGGGACCCGATGCCGTGGCCGCCATGTTCAAGTGCGGACCCTACGGCGGCGTAACGCTGAATGACTTCCGCAATGAGACGGGCAGGTACATCAACATCGCCCATGATGATCCGGACTGCGGCATGTTCACACTCTTTGCCGGCGGCGCGATGCTGGCCGAAGATGATCGCTATGCCTATAACAAACAGACCGCCTCGCACAACACCATTCTCGTCAACGGGAAGGGTCAGATTGGCGAGGGTTCAGGCCACTGGATGCAACCCATCCGCAACGTGGACATGAACACCGTGGCGCGCGTGGTTGCCTGGCGGAGCACGCCCCAATGCGTCATCGCCGACGGCGAGGCCGCGAAGGCATACGTGGGTCTGGAACGCTTCCGACGGACCTTCATCTGGATGCCGGGCCGCTACATCTTGGTGCTGGATGATATCCGGAGCGCCGCTCCCGTGGACGTCACCTGGCTGCTGCAGGCGCCGTCGATCGAGGAGCCGGACGCTGTGGAGAACGCTTGGCGGCTGGTCAACGGAGCTGCAGTTTGCCCGGTGTACGTGGGCTCCGACCTGCCCTTCGACAGTGACGTGGTGGACTCCCCCGCGGACAATCGCGGGGAGCCCATCGGGTTCCGGCAGATTCGACTGAGTGCAAGCGGGGCGCAATGGCGTCTGGCGACGCTTCTCGACCCGTGGGGGCGGTGTAACCCGGGCGTCACGCTCGCGCCCCAGGGACCCGACGCAGCCGAGGTCAGCATCACCTGTGGTGGCGTGATCGATACTTGGCGCTGGGATGCTGCGGAAGACGAGTCTTCGCCGACGCAACTCATCTGCACTCGCAATGGGCAGACTGTTGCGCACTTGGGCGCGGACGATCGCGTGCCCAACTCCGGTCCGCCACTCTACTGACAACCGGCTTACGGTCGCACTGTCCCAGGGAGCCAGTGGCCATGCACAGGCTGACAGTCGGCCTCACGAAATCCCCTACCTGCGCTTGCCAGTTCCACCTGCCGGTCATGGAATCATTGGCGTAGGTGCAGAGGGGGCCTTGTCGCTTCGCGGAATAGGTTCATTCGAAGCTGAAGTTGCGACCGGTGAGAGCGCTGCCGGCCTCAACCGAGACGCCGTTTTGCCATGAAGTCCTGCGCCGGCCGAAGCGGCGGTGCCGGTCGCCGCGCCGCGTGGGTCTGAACTCCTGCCAGTCGAAAAGGGAGACCACGATGGCGTCCGTCACTGTCTCCGGAGCCGTGCCGCCCGCGCAGTGGATTCAGAAGATGGCGCTGCCGGTGAAGACCGCCTTCCCGTTCTACGCACGCTCATCGTGGTCAGCCACCACCTTGGTCTGGAAAGTCCACGGCAGGAGCAGCGGCGCAGCAACCACGAACGCGGCAGACCCTTTGGGGTTCACTGTCTGCCTCCAGACAGACCGGTATCGATGTTGTCTGCCCCGCCGGGGCTGCATTGGCGGCAGAAGCAGTCACGTCGCCACACCTGGGCTACCGCGGTGGTGACACCACTTCGATCATGAGGTCCTCGACCGCCCGGGCCATTGCCGCGTCATCCACCAGCGGCTCCAGCCAGGTGCGCTCCGGCTTGCCGGGTTCCAGCGGGATGTACTCGTGCGTGCCGGTCGCGGCGTCGAACCGAAGGCCGTTGCCGCCGTGCTCCGCGAACAGCCCCGCTCCGCCGCGCACCGCAACGATGGCCGCCAGTTGGTCCCAGCTTGAGCGCGCCGGTTCCCGGTCGCCGAACCAGATCCGCAGCGCCCGGGCAACGGGATGGCTCTCCGGCGCGGCCTGCAGGAAGCGCGGCCCGGTCAGCACATTGCGGCCAGCGTCGCTGACCGTGATGGGCGCGGGCCAGCCATTGATCACCCGCGCGCTTGCCAGCCGGTCCAGGGTCCAGTTGAAGCTGTCCGCGCCGGACGGGTAGACGCTCTCGGCCATGGTGACCAGGCGCTTGACCTTCGCCCGCACCAAGTCTTCGCCGGTCATCGGGCTGTACTCATCGGGGCCGGAATCCAGAAGCCTGCCCAGCGCGGACAGCCCGCCGATGGCGCAGAGGGTGACGCTCACCTCGGGCGCGCGCGACAGCAGGTCCCGGTACAGGCTCACCGCCTCCCGGGGCCGCCAATCCGGGTTGGCCTCCTGCCACTCACGCCCAATCACTTCGTTGTACAGGGGCTTCACCGTTCCGTCCCCAGACCTGCCCCGATGGTGGAGATATCGCCCGTAGAGGGTCTCGAGGTCCTCGTTCGGCAGCTCAAGCAGTCCCACCGGGACGTCGCTTCGCCCGCAAGCCTCATTGATTGCCGCCGCGCAGAGGGCGGTCCAGGGCACGGGCACGCTGCAGACCACGCCCAGCAGCTGGACCTCGCACCGATTGGCTAGGGCATGCAGGACCGCCAGAGCCCCGGCATCGTCGCAGTCGGTGTCGATGTCCGTGTCGAGAATGAGTTGGACAGGAGCGTCACTGGGCATGAGGCTATCCTTTCTTCAGCGCGCTTAGCTCACTGCGCACCCGGCCGTCCGCGGCTTGGCGCCCACGGCCTGCATCGCCGCCTTGATATACCCGTGGGCATAGGCGCGCGAGGCAAGCCCAAGCGGTGTGTCTCCCGTCAATTTCGGCCAGTGGTCCGGCATGATCGCGTACCGGTAGCCGATCTCGTGGTAGACCCGCATCGCCTCGAGCATGTCCACGTCGCCATCGTCGATGAAGGTCTCGTCGAACCGCGGGCAGGCGCCGCGGACATTGCGGAAGTGTACGTGGTTGATCTTGTCCCGCTCTCCGAAATAGCGCACGATGCTGAGCACATCCGCGCCGCACTGTTCGGCCAGGGAGCCCTGGCACAGGTTCAGCCCGTTCGCCGGGCTGTCCACCAGTTCCACCAGGCGCTTCATGCCCTCGAAGTCGCTGATGATCCGGGCCTCGCCCTTGAGGCACGGGGTCTGCGGCGGGTCCTGAATGTGGAAGGCCAGGCGCACACCCGCCTGTTCCGCGGCAGGCACGATTCGCACCAGGAAGTACTCCAGGCGCTCCCACATCTCGTCGGCATCCACCCCGTAGCCCGGTTCCGGAGGGATATGCTTGATCTTGTCGTAGTCGTAGCGCCGGGTAATCGCCCCGCCGCGCGCATACGGGCCCGACTCGCTGCCCCAAACGTCGATGATGCTCCAAGTCCACTCCACCACCGGAATCCCGCACTCGCCGCAAACCGCGATGGTCTCGCAGACGTCCTGTATCTCCCGGTCACGCTCGGGCCGGCCGAAGCGGGCGTTCCAGTACTGGGTCTCCGGCCCCTGGGGAAGAAGGAATACGTCCAGGGTGATCCCGTGCTTCCCGAGACGGTCCTGCAAGTCCCGCAAGACATCCCGCGACACCACGCCGCAGCCTTTCGGCGGCATGAGTTTCGCCCCGGTGATCTTCACGCATTCCACGCCAACCTGGCTGAGGAACTGGATGAACTCGTCGGACTGGTCGTGCAGGTCATCACAGAGCTTCATGCCTGAACTCCCTTCAAAGATGTCAGCCATCTCGGCCCGCACGCCGGGTGCGCGTGGTATCGAGATAAACGCTCAACTGCGCCAGCCGTGGGGTGTGTCCGCCGTCCAGGACACGGGGCCCCACGGTGGCCGTGCGATGTCACGGTGCCCCACGGTGTTGTTAACGTCCCGTGCGGGGCCCTGTGCGCTGGACGACGCGCACATCCCGCACCTCAAGGGCGCGCATCCCGCCCTTCGAGCCGTGGGGTGTGTCCGCCGTCCAGGACACGGTGCCCCACGGTGTTGTTGACGTCCTGTGCGGGGCCCCACGGTGGTCTTCACGTCCTGTGCGGGGCCCTGTGCGCTGGACGACGCGCACATCCCGCACCTAAAGGGCGCACATCCCGCACCTGAAGGGCGCGCACATCCCGCCCTTCGAGCCGTGGGGTGTGTCCGCCGTCCAGGACACGGGGCCCCACGGTGTTGTTGACGCCCTGTGCGGGGCCCTGTGCGCCGGGAGCGACCGCCTGCGGTCGCCGCGCACATCCCGCACCTCAAAGTCGCACATCCCGCACCTGAAAGGCGCACACATCCCGCCCCTGAAGGGCGCACATCCCGCCCTTTGAGCCGTGGGGTGTGTCCGC
>JAGPGE010000273.1 GCA_018056145.1 Armatimonadota bacterium | reverse complement strand
GGCTAAGGGACGCGCACATCCCACGGCTGGGGAAGGGGACACCCCATTCCAGGTGCGGGGTGCTCGCGCCGTCCAGCGAGTGGGGCCCCGCACATCATGAGGACGACCCGTGGGGCCCTGTGCGCTGTGAGCGACCGCCTGCGGTCGCCGCGCACATCCCACGGCTAAGGGACGCGCACATCCCACGGCTAAAGGAATGCACATCCCACGGCTGGAGGAATGCACATCCCACGGCTGGGGTTCTGGCGTACAGAGCCGACACTCAAACAGACGGGAGACGAGAGCCTTGCCGAGTTTCACCGAGCAGTTCAAGCAGTACGCCCGCAGTCGGGGCGCGGATCTTGTGGGCGTCGCGCCCATGGAACGATTCGAGGGCGTTGCGCCGCAGAACGACCCGCGCAGCATCTTCCCGGACGCGAAGGCCGTCGTGGTCATTGGCCGGCGCATCACCCGCGGCACATTGCGGGGTTGGGAGGAGGGCACGAACCGGGACATCTATGAGATGTTCGGGTATAGCTGGCTGGACAAGCAGTTCGCGGCCCTCACGACTTTCGAGTGCGCCGAGTGGCTGGAGGACAATGGCTGGGAGGCCACCCCGATCATGTGCTACCCGCCGGAGATGCCGCCCCAGGGCATCCCGGTGCGCAAAGGCCAGCCCGGCCCGAATGTGAACATCGACATGGACTACGCCGCGGTTGCGGCTGGGCTGGGCGAGATCGGTCTCCACGGGGTGTTCATGAGCCCGCGGTTCGGCCCGCGGCAGCGGTTCCAGGCGGTCATCACCGATGCGCCGTTGGACCCGGACCCGCTGTGTGAGCGCCAGGTCTGCGGAGGCTGCACGGTCTGCGTTCACGCCTGCCCGCTGGGCGCCATCGATGGCGACAATACTCGCGAGATCGACATCGCCGGTAAGAAGATGACGGTGGCGGCGGTGGACTACGAGAAGTGCAAGCGCTGCCAGAACGGGGCGCGGGCCAACATCTACCACCCCAGCGGCAAGCCCGACCGCATTGCGGCCCTGTGTGTGCGCACCTGCGTGGACATGCTGGAGCGCGGGGCGAAGATCGACGACACCTTCCGCCTGCCCTTCCGTCAGCGCGAGGCATGGGCGAAGGACGAGGTGGGCGGCAACGTGAGCCCCGAATCGCTGCCCTTCGGCGGCGGCTGCGCGGACCCCGAGGGGTTCCGCAAGCGGGACGGGGAGGCGTGAGGCGACCATGGCTGAACTGACCGCCGCGATGGTGAAGGAGTACGCGCTCAGCACCGGGCTGGACCTGGTGGGCATCGCGAATATCGAGCGCTTCGAGGGCGCGCCGGAGCGGATGCACCCGGCGGAAATCTTCCCGGAATGCCGGTCGGTGATCGTCACGGGGCGTCGCATCCCCCGGGGGACCTACCGTGGCATCGAAGAGGGCACCCACTGGTCGAACTACACGTTTTACGCGTACAACCGGCTGAACACCTGGTTCCGGCCCAAGGGGACCTACGAGACGGCCTGCTACATTGAAGACTTCGGGTGGGAGGCCGTCCCGTGCTATCCCGGCGTCCCCGAAGCCCAGGCCCAGCGGGAGCCGTTGAGGCCGGGAGCAGTTGCGCCGGACGTGCAGATGGCGATCCGTATCGCCGGATGCGCGGCGGGACTCGGGGAGATGGGCTGGTCGAAGGTGTTCCTCACGAAAAAGTTCGGTCCCCGCCAGCGTCTTGGCATGATCCTCACCGATGCCGAACTCGAGCCCGACCCGCTGATCCCCGAGGACCAGAGGGTCTGCGACCGGTGCATGTCCTGCGTGCCCGACTGCCCTGGGCACTGCATCCCGCACATTCGCGAAAATGACACGATCAGCATCGAGATTGAGGGCGTGAAGTTCGAGTGGGCCAACGTGGACATGGGCAAATGCACTTTCACCCACCACGGGCTGAACAAGGAAGCGTCGCCCTTCCTGAGCAAGGACGCGCCGGGTCTGCGGCTGAACGTGGCGGAGCAGAAGATGAGCGAGGAGGAGGCCTACAAGTTCGCGTACACCATTGCGGGCGCGAACTGGCGGCCCACCGAGGAGTTCCCAACGGGCCGCGTTGTCGACTACTATAAGACGATGCTGGAGACCACCGGGTATTTCGCGGTGTGCGGCGCGCGAGGCTGCATCCGGGCGTGCATGATGCATCTCGAGAAAACCGGGCGCATAGAGCAGCAGTTTGAGAACGAATTCCGCCGCCGCCCGATGTGGGAGATCAGCTGGCAGGGCGAGGCCAAAGACGTAGAGGAAGACTAGCCCGGAGCCGAGTTCGGCGGGCGACAAAGACCACGGCCCAGCGCGGCCACAGGAGCGAGCCAGATGTCAAAGCTGAAGGTTTGGTATGTCCAGACGGAGCCGCACACCGAGCGGGTCTTCGAGCCCGAGCATTACCAGGCGATGCTGGACGAGTTCGACGTGACGGTGAACACCACGGGCAGGAACTTCACCTCGGAGGAGATCGCCGCGGGCATCGCCGGGTATGACGCGATTGTGACCGGCTGGGGCGCGCCGCCGCTGACCGACGCGGTGTTCGAGAATGCCGACAAGCTCAGGCTCGTGGCTCATTCCGCGGGGTCCATCAAGGCCCTGGTGTCGCGCGAAGTCATCGACAAGTACATGATCCCGAAGGGCATCGTGCTCTTCAGCGCCAATGTGGCCATCGCCTACAATGTGGCGGAGTCCACGGTGGGCATGCTGCTGATGACCAGCCACCGCTGGCCGGATTTCAACGCATACTTCAAGCGGACCGGTTCGTGGAAGGACCCGTCGGTGCGCTGGAATGCCCGGTTCCTGAAGGGCAGCACCGTGGGCATTGTGGCCGCGAGCAAAGTGGGCCGGGAGGTCATCAAGCTCCTGAGCGTCTGGCCGCTGAAGATGATCGTGCACGACCCGTTCTTGTCCGACGAAGAAGCGGCGGAACTGGGAGTGGAGAAGGTCGGGCTCAATGAACTGTTCGAGCGATCCGATCATGTGACGATCCATCTGCCGAGCATTGAATCCACGAATAACATGATCGGCAAGGAGCAGTTCGACCTCATGAAGCCGGGCGCCACCCTGGTGAATACCTCGCGCGGATCGTGCATGGACCACGACGCGCTGATCGAGAAGTGCAAGGCGGGCCTGGCCGACCCCGAGAATCAGGGAATCTTCGTGTGCCTGGACGTAACCACACCCGAGCCGCTGCCGAAATACAGCGAGTTCCGGCTGCTGGATAACGTGTATATCGCTCCCCATGTTTCGGGAGCGGGCTTCTACGGGTACTTCAAGATCGGCGAGCAGACGCTGGATGCGCTGCGCGCGTTTTCCGCCGGGGAACCTGTTGTGGGCGCAGTGGATTATGACAGGTATGAGATCCTTGCCTGAGGGGAGCGACCCTCGGAGGCACGAAGCGCGCACCCCGTGGGGTCGCGTCGGCTTGCCGGCGCCGACGCCCCGCGGCTGGATGCGAAAGCGGTGCGCCTACCTGTAGACGCCGCGCCCTGTCTGAGAATACCGTGGGCGGGGGGATTCTACCGGACTCCCGCCCACGCCCAACCTACCCGGGGGCATGCGCGTGGACGAAAGCCCGACCATCCGAAGCCTGACAATCATCATTCCCGCTTATAATGAGGCAAGGCGCATCGGGCCGTCGCTGGAGAAGATCGTCCAGTACGCGTCAGGCAGCGACCTGTCCGTGGATTTGCTGGTTGTGGACGACGGCAGCACTGACGGGACCGCCGATGTGGTGCGGGAGACGGTGGCCGGTCGCATGCCCCTGCGGGTGGTCACGAACGATCCCAACCGGGGCAAAGGATACTCGGTGCGGCGGGGATTGCTGGAAGCGAGTGGCGACTGCGTGCTGTTCAGCGACGCCGACCTGTCCACACCGATCGAGGAGGCCGACCACCTTCTGGCGGCTATCCGGGAAGGCGCGGACGTGGCTATCGGGTCGCGCTCCATGAAGGGGTCGCACATTTCGGTACACCAGCCGTGGTGGCGGGAGAAGGCGGGGAAGCTGTTCGGGCTGATGGTTCGCCTGCTGGTATTGCCGGGCATCCAGGACAGCCAGTGCGGGTTCAAGTGCTTCCGGGCCGAGGCGGCGCGACGCATCGCTCCTTTGCTCACTCTGGACGGGTGGGCTTTCGACGTGGAACTGCTCCTATTGGCGCGCCGCATGGGGTGCAGTGTCGCACAGGTCCCGGTGGAGTGGCGGAACGACCCGAATACCAAGGTCCGCATGCTCACCGACGGCCCGCGAATGCTGGCTGACATGTTGCGCGCGCGGTGGCGTGTGAGCCGACTGCCTCTCGATTGATCCCTCCCGTCGCCGCTTGCCATTGGCTTTGCTCCGGAAGCCCTGACCGGAAGGCCTCCAACCCGCGTGGTATGACCTTTGCAGGGAATAGCTATCAGGGCAGGGACGTTCCGCGCCAGTAACGAAGTAGTGTGTGATGGATCGCCGCGCCTTCGCCGTGCGCGGGCGCTGCATCGGCTGCTGTCGCATCCAGCAGCGAGGAAGGACTTGCCATGTCAGAGCTTCGCCTGGACCCGATTCTAAACCGGTGGGTCATAGTGGCTCCCGCGCGAGGGATGCGACCCCAGGGGTTCGAGCCTGATCCCCAGGATGCCGAGCGTCCCAGCGCCTGCCCGATGTGCGAGGGCAATGAGCGCATGACGCCCAATGAGATTTTCGCCGTGCGCGACCACGGGGAGCCTGATAAGCCGGGCTGGTACGTCCGCGTGGTCCCCAACAAGTTCCCGGCGCTGCGGGTGGAGGGCAATCTGGAACCCCGGCGGGACGGGCTCTTCGAGCGCATGGACGGCGTGGGCGCTCACGAGATCGTGATCGAGACTCCAGACCACACCCAGGACCTTGCGTTCATGCCGCAGGAGCAGATCATTCGGGTCATTACCGCCCAGTGCCAGCGCGTGGAGGACCTGCAGCGCGATGTCCGCTTTCGCCAGGTGATCGTCTTCCGCAACCACCGCAAGGCGGCCGGGGCAACCCTGGGCCACCCGCATTCGCAGGTTATGGCAGTGCCGATCATTCCGAGACGCATTCAGGACCAGCTTGCGTCGGCGGCCCGGCATGAGGAGCGGAACGGGACGTGCCTGTTCTGCGATGTCCTGGCCCAGGAACGGTCCACGGGAGAGCGCGTGATCCTTGAGAGCGAGCGTTTCGTGGCTTTCGTGCCTTACGCGTCGATGCACCCGTATACCACCGTGATCTACCCGCTGTCCCACGGGCACCAGTTCCCGGGCATGTCTCCCCAGGAGCGCGCGGACCTGGCGGATGTGCTGCGCCGGGTGCTTCTGGCGTACCGCGCGGCGTTGTTTGATGCCCCGTACAACCTGGTCTACCACACCGCGCCCAATGCGCTGGTGTGTGGGATGGAGCCGGATTGCGAGAACCTGGAGACCCGGTACCACTGGCATGTTGAGATCATTCCGCGAATCGGCCAGGTGACGGCGTTCGAGCGCGGCGCGGGGCTTTACATCAATCCCGTGGCGCCGGAGAGTGCGGCGAAGGAGCTCAAGCAGGCCGTCAGCTAGCAGCGGGTATTGAAGACGTCCTTCCCGGACGGCTGTGGCATCGAGGCAGACAGATGACAGCAACGCAGAGCACAGAGCGCGAGCATCAGGAGCGCCTGGCGCAGCTTCTCGAGACTCACGGCGAGGCTATTACAGCGCGCTGGCAGGAACACGGTGCGGTGGGTATCCCGATCACGCCGGGGCTCGAGGAGTCCCCCGATCCCGGTGTGCGGCCTTTCTGCGCGGTGCTCAGGGCACTGATCTACCGGCTGCGGGCGAGCCGTTCGGAGCGCGTTCAGTACATGACCACGATGCTTTCCCGCTGGCACGCCAATGGCATCGTGGGGGATGCGGCCGACCTGTACTTTGACTGGCTGCGTGACGCGCTGCGCGAGGTGCTCACCGACCTGGGTCTGGCCGGTGGCGAGGCAGATGCGATAGGCATCCTGTTTCGGGAACTGGGCGCGCTCCGGGTCGAGATCAGCAATCTGGAGAGCGCCGTGCTCCATGCACAGCGCGCCGAACTGCAGATGCATCTCGACGCCCTGCTGGAGCGGGTGCCGGAAGCGATCCTCCTGATAGAGCCCGGCGAAGGGCTGATCCGCGCCGCAAACGCGACGGCGGCTGAACTCACGGGCCATCCCGAGGCGCGGCTGCGAGGCCTGACGCTCAGCGACCTGTTTCCCGAGTTGAGCGACGTGCCGCTGCGCGCGATGATGGCGGAAGCCGCGGACACTGGACATGCATCCCGGCGGGACCTGGAGTTGCACGCGGGCGACGGTGCGAGACTGCGCGTGAACCTGGACTTGACTTTCATGCGGTCCGGCTCGCGCCCTCTGGCGATGGCGCTGCTGGATCACCCGGAGAGCGCGGAGGCGGGTCGGGCGGCGTTGCGCAACCTGACGCGCGATCTGAGAGCTGAAGTCGATGCGCGGGTGGCCCAGATCGACCGGCTGCGCGCGTTCTTCGAGAACGTGATCTCGGCTCTGCCCATCCGTATTCTGGTGCTTGATTCGGAACTCCGGGTGATCCACGCGAACCGGGCCTACTATGCGGAGCGGGGTCTAAACAAGGAGCAGGTTGTCGGCAGGCCCATCGACGAAGTCATGTCCGAGCAGACGCTGCAAAAGGCAGGGCTGCAGGCAGCGCTCCTGTCGGTGCTGGAGACGGGGCATCCCGTTCGCTGGTCCGGGCACCGTTCGGCCAGCACGCCGCGGGACCGGGTCGTCAATATCCGCGTGGACCCCTGCGAGGGTCCCGACGGCGACCGCATCATTCTCCTGACACTCGAGGACATCACCGAGCGCCAGCGGCAGCTTTACGAGCGGGCGATTCTGCAGCAAATTGCCCACGCCCTGCTGGGTCAGCTCGAGTTGCCCCGACTGCTGCATGCGATACTCACTGGAATGACCGCCGGCGGCGCGGTGGGTCTTGGGTTCAACCGGGCGTTCCTGCTGCTAGTGGATGAGGAAGAGGCCGTTTTGCAGGGGCAGATGGGCGTCGGGCCGGAGAACCTCGAGCAGGCGCTTCAGATCTGGAGCGAGGTCGCGGAAGACCACCACACCCTCCAGGACTTCCTCGCCGAGTATGACCGCGCGCCGTCGCGCGCACAGGAGCCGCTGCGGGAGCTCGTCAGCCAGCTTCGCTTCCCTATGGACCAGCTGGATCAGCTGCCGATGGCGGCAATCGTCGCCCACCAGACCGTCCACGTGCTGGCGGCCGAGGTTGACGAACGCGTGCCCCAGAAGATGCGGGACCTGCTTGGGACCAGTGAGTTCGTGGTGGCGCCCCTGGTGGCGCGGGAGAAGGTGATCGGCGCGGCCATCGCCGACAACAAGTTCACGGATCAGCCCATCAGCCAGGCGTCGGTGCAGCTACTGACGGCGCTCGCGGACCAGGCCGCACTGGCGATTGACAGCGCCAGAGCGTACCAGAGGGCGCGCGAGGATGCGCAGCGGCTGGATGAGGCGCTTACAGAGCTGAAAGCAGCCCAGGCGCAGCGCCTGCAGAGCGCGAAACTCGCCGCGATCGGTGAGGTCACAGCCATCGTCGCCCATGAGATTCGAAGCCCGCTGTCCACCAT
>JAGPGE010000272.1 GCA_018056145.1 Armatimonadota bacterium | reverse complement strand
ACTGAAGCCGGTCTGCCCGAGGTGCTGGCGCGCACGGTGGAGGTCCTGGCTCTGGTGGAGCGTGCAGTGAGCGCCGCCGACCCGTACCTGCTGGAGGCGATGGCGCCGGTGCTCGCGACAGAATCCGCCTTCGCGCGCGTTCCGTGGCCACCGGGTGCCGCGGTCTCGGCAAGCGTGCTGCAACTTGCGAAGGCGCTTCCGGCCGTGCCGGAGCGACGCAAGCGCGACGGTCGCAATGATGACATCCCCGGCGACATCCGGGATATCGCCATCGATATGCTGTCCCCGGGAGGCATGCTGGAGCAAGTCCACCCGGCCTATGAGCACCGGCAGGGACAGGTGGACATGGCGGCCGAAGTGGCCGATGCCATGCGGGACAGCCGGTTCCTGGTGGTGGAGGCGGGCACCGGGGTGGGCAAGTCGCTGGCATACCTGATCCCGGCGATCCTGTGTGCACGGCGCGAAGACCAGCCGGTGGTCATCTCGACCAACACCCGGAACCTTCAGGAGCAGCTGATCGACAAGGACCTCCCGCTGCTTCATGAAGCCCTCCCGATCGACTTCGAGGCCGCCCTTCTCAAGGGCCGGGGCAACTACCCCTGCCTGCGCGCGCTGATGACTTTCGCGAGTGACGCGGCGAACTCGCTCATGCGCGGCGAGCGGCTTGCGGCGGCCTATGTCATGTCCTGGCTGGTGGCGTCCGAAGGCGGCGACGTGGCGGAGCTCAGCCCCCATGCCCTGGAACTGGTGCCGGAGATCAGCCGGGCGGTGGATCGGGTGCGGTCGCAGGCGGACTCGTGCATCGGCCGGACCTGCTCGCATTTCAACTGCTGCCCGGTCCAGGTGGCCCGGGCATGGGCGCGGCGCGCGGACATCATCGTCTCAAATCATGCGCTGACTCTCGAGGACACCAAGGCGCCGATCCTGCCCAAGTACACGCGACTGGTGATCGACGAGGCGCAAAACCTCGAAAATGTGGCCACCGACAACCTGAGCTTGGAGTTCTCCAGCTACGGTGCGAACCGTCTGATGCGGTCGATGGTCGAGGAGCCCAGCGGGTTCGTCCCCACCGCCCGGCGCAGACTGGAGGAGCAGGAGGACAGCCCGCGCCGGCAGGCTGCTCTCGACGCGCTGGAGCTGGTCAAGCCCGCGGTCAGCCTCTTCGAAGACGCGGTTGGGCAGTTCGGCGAGTTGCTCTTCGAGTTCTGCTTCATCGCCAGCACCGACCAGCGCGCGCGGGACCGGGCGACGGTCCGGCTGGTGGATGAGGTCTTTGCCGCGGATGAGTGGCTCGAGGTGCTAGGCCTGGGCGACACAGCCATCGAGGCCGGAGCGGAGCTTGTCGCGCGGCTTGAGGCATTCTCGGTGGCGCTGGCAGATCTCGACGTGTCCGCCACCCCGGGAAGCGAAGGGCTGAAGACCGACGCCGAGGCCGTCCGAATGCGGGTTGCGGAGGCGATGCGGACGCTGCATACGGTCCTGCACGCACCGGGCGACCACGTGCAGTATGTGGTCTGGGCGGAGGCCTGGACCGGGCGACGGGGCGATTCATGGTCCCTGCAGGCGGCTCCGGTGGATGTGGGGCCAGTGCTGGAGGAAGCGCTCTATTCCACCAAGGAGACCATCGTCTTCACCTCGGCAACGATGACGGTTGACGGCGCGTTCAGCTACTTCCGCCAGCGCCTAGGGCTGAACGAGCACCACGAGAAGCTGGTCGAGGTGAGCGTCCCCTCACCTTTCGACCTCACTGAACAGCTGCTCCTGTGCATCCCGCAGGACATGCCGGACCCATCCGATGCGGCGTACAACCAGGCAATCATCGACGCCCTAGGCCAGATCTGCCAGGTGACCGAGGGCGGTACGCTGGCGCTGTTCACCGCCCGAAACCGCATGATCCAGGCCTTCGAGGCGCTGGAGGACGACCTGCGCTCTTCGGACATGACGCCTCTGTGCCAGGATGTGTCCGGGCCGCGCTCTGCGCTTCTGGAGCGCCTGAAAGCCGATCCACGAGCGGTCCTGTTCGGCCTGAAGAGCTTCTGGGAGGGGGTTGATGTGCCGGGGCGTGCGCTGCGGTGCGTGGTCATCACAAAGCTGCCCTTCGCGGTGCCGAATGATCCGATCATCCAGGCGCGCCAGGAGGACGCGGCGCGGCGCGGGCTGGACCCGATGAACGAGTACTACATCCCCGAGGCAATAGTGGGGTTCAAGCAGGGCTTCGGGCGGCTGATCCGCACCCAGACGGACACGGGCGTGGTCTTCGTGCTGGACCGGCGCGTCCTCACCAAGTGGTACGGGCGCCGGTTCTTCCAGTCCATCCAGCGGTGCGAACTGGCCCGCGAACCCCTCGAAGACTGCCTTGCACGCGCGGCGGGTTGGCTGGGGAAACGGTAGAATGCTGGTGGCACTGCTTCCGGAAGCAGTGGTCGATGATTCTCGATTTTGGTGAGGGAAAGCATGGAACTGCTTCTCAAGGATGACAGGTGGTGTTTCGCCTGCGGCCATCATAATCCCCACGGCCTACACCTGCAGGACATCCACCTCGAGGATGATGCCTGCGTCTGCACATTCACGCCCGAGAAGTGGCATCAGGGCTGGGCAGAGATCCTCCACGGCGGCATCACTTCGACCCTGCTGGACGAGGTGATGACCCACCTCATCTACCGGCGCGGGCTGGATGCGGTGACCGCGGAGATGACCGTTCGGCTGAAGGCGCGCATCCCCATCGGCGAGCCAGTGCGGGTGGAAGCCCGGTTCTCGCGGATGCGCGGGAAGTTTGCAGAGACAGAGGGCGTCCTGCTGCTCGCGGACGGGACAACGGCGGCGACGTCAACCGCCAAGTTCTTCGTCAGCCCGCGGGAACTGGATGGTCCGACGGTGCCGATCCTCACCCTAGCGGGCAGGCGCGCGGTGATCTTCGATCTGTTCGGCACGCTGGTGCCCGTGTTCGACCGCACCAGCTACTTCGCGGTACTCGACAACTGCGCGGATGCGCTGGGCGTTGAACGAGAGTGTTTCCGGAATACCTTCCGGGCCGACGCCGCGATGCGCACCACCGGGCAGTGGGCGAATCTTGAGGAGAACCTCGCGGATATCGCCCGACGGCTCGGGCATGAGGTGAGTGCGGAGGCGATCGGTGAGGCGGCGGCAATTCGGACGGCGTACACCCGCCAGCACCTGATGAACCCACACCCGGATGCACTCGCGGCGTTGGCCAGTCTGCGTGAAGCGGGCGTGCCGGTGCAAGTGATCAGCGACTGCTCCCCCGAGACCCCGCCGCTGTGGTCAGAAAGCCCCCTTGCCGAGTTTGTGCCCGACCCCGTGTTGTCTTGCGCGGTGGGCATGCGCAAGCCGGACCCGGCGATCTATGCCTTGGCCTGCGCGCGTCTCGGGGCCGACCCGCGCGAGGTGGTGTACGTGGGCGACGGGGACAGCGAGGAGCTACCGGGCGCACAGAGACAGGGCATCTTTGCGGTCTGGGTGGACCGCGGGGAGACCAGCGCCTTCCGAACCGGACAGCACACGGACTGTCAGGCTGTCGTGCACAGCCTTGAGTTCGTGCCGATTATGCTGGGCATCGAGAGGACGACCGAGTAGGCCCAATGGCATTTGACTCGTTGGCACTGAAGCGGATCGCGGCAGACATGCGGCGCCTGGCAACCGGCACGCGGGTGCAGCGCGTGTTCGCGGTCTCCGGCAGCGAGATTGCCGTGGAACTGCGGCGCAGGCTGCCCCGGCCACTCTTGCTGCTGTCCTGGTCGCCCGAGTTCGGCCGCGTCCACCTCTGCCGGGATGCGGAGCCCTCGCCGGTAGTCCAGCTCCCCTTCAATGAACTTCTGCGCAAGCACATTCGCGGCGCAACGATCACCGACTGCCGGCAGGTGGGGTTCGACCGGGTTCTGGAGATTGACTTCGCCAACTGCGCGGGTATGGGGCCGCGGTCCAGAGCAACGCTGGTTGCCGAGATCATGGGGCGCCGTTCGAACCTGATCCTGCTTGATGAGGACAGGGAGATCACCGGGTGCGCGAGGCACATTGCCGCGCGGACCAACCGCTACCGCGAAACGCTTCCGGGACTGGATTACGTTCCACCGCCGGCCTTCGACCGCATCGACCCGCATGTACTCACCCCGAACCAGCTTCTCGGCGCGCTCGGCGCCGGCGACACGGTCTGGGATGTGCTGCGGGCCACTGTGATGGGCGCGAGCGAGATCTTCCTGGACGAGACCTGCGCGCGTGGTGGGGTCGATCCGAAGGCACACCCCGGGGATCTGCCGCCAGCGTGGGCAGAAGCAGTCTGCCGGGCGATGCAGGGGCTTCTCGAGGAGGCAGACGCCGAGGGTCAGGGATACGTGTATATCCGGCAAGACAGGCCGCAGGTCCCGGAATTCGCGTGGCCAGTCCGGCTGGTGAGCCATCCCGAACTGGTGCCGGTGGAGACGGATGACCTGTCCGAGGCGCTGGAGGAACTTACATACCTGCGGCAGGTCGCGCGGAAGGTCGGGGATCGCAAGGAGCGCCTCAAGAGCCTGGCCGTGAAAGCGCTCAAGAGGGCGCAGGCGCGGGAGAGCGAGCGCCTGCGAGCACTGAGCGAAGCCGAGGACGCGGGGAAGCTCCGGCGGCGCGGTGAGCTGATTCTCGCGAACATGCACGCAATCGGGGCGGGCGTGGCGGAAGTGACGGTAACCGACTACTACGAACCGGATGCGCCCGAAGTGACCATCACTCTCGACCCGCATTACCCCCCCCAGCAGAATGCGCAGGCGCTGTTCGCACGGTACAAGCGGGCCCAGCGCATCATGGAGCGCGTGCCACCGTTGCTGGAACAGGCGCGAATGGAGCGCGGCTACCTGGAAGGTGTGCTGGAGCAGATCGCCCTGGCGCGGACGCCCGAGGAACTGGACCAGATCGAACACGAACTGCTGCGGGAAGGGTACGTGAGCGACCAGGCCCGAAAGCGCGGCAGGCCGCCGCGGGTGGGAGCGGTGGAACCGGCGCGCACCCAGTCGAGTGACGGCTTCGCGATTCTGTACGGGCGAACTGGGCCGCAGAATGACGTGGTCATGCGGGCGGCGAACCCGGATGACCTATGGTTCCACGTGAAGGAAGGGCCAGGCGCTCACGTGGTGGTGCGAGCGAACGGACGGCCCGACAGCGTCCCTGAGACCACGATTCGGGAAGCGGCGGAACTCGCGGCGGGGCTGAGCAAGTGGCGCACCGACAGCCGTGCTGATGTGAACTACACGCAGGCCCGGCACCTGCGCAAGCCTCCCGGAGCCCCACCGGGGTTCGTGACGTACACGGATTTCAGGACGGTCACGGTTCAGCCGAAGGGACCGAAGGCGGGACCGGGCAAAAGCTGAGGGCACCGCGGGATTACGGGTGCCACTGCTTCCCGTAGACGTTCTCGTGGTGCCGCGGGCCTTCGGGGCGATTGCAGGTCCGTTGACGTAGAAAGGCAAACGGCATCGCGAGCAAGCTCGCCCCAACAAGTCTGCCGGGGGCCTGTGCATTCCGCCCACTGGGCAAGCTTTTGGCAGTTCCACGGACGGCACCAAAGGCGCCAACAGCGGGTGCTAATGTTTCTGGCGAGCCGAAGCAGTGCTCCACTTGTGAAGCACACCACGCGGGGCGTGGTGTGGCACAAGTCCTCCAGCGGGACATCGCCTATGCCCCGAACCGTTCCTCACCGCCGCCAGGGGGGAGGATCGCCCGCCGCCATGAACGCCCTGCATGCCACCGCCTGCATCTCTGGGTCCACGCCAATGGCCTCGTTCGAGCCGTAGTAGCCGGCGATGAACCCGCCGCCCAGCGCCGCCAGCTTGTCCACGTATTCCCGGGCCGCGGCCTCGATGGTGGCGACATCCCCGGTCTGCAGGGTCGTCTGAATGTCCACCGGGCACCAGAAGTGCATCTTCCCCCCGAAGTTCTCCGCCAGGAAGTCGATCCCGTGGAGTTCCGGCTGGTCAAACTGGCAGACATCGATCCCGACTTCGAGCCAGTCGGCGATCACGTCTTTCACGTAACCGCAGGAATGGAACCAGACTGCAAGGCCGCGGGAGTGGGCGACGTCGCACAGGCGCTTGAACACCGGCTTGAAGATCTCGCGGAATGACCTCGGCGAGACGAGAAGCCGATCCTGGGTGCCCCAGTCTTCCCCCGTCATGATGCCATCAACGCCGGCGTTGGCAAACCCGATGATCTCGGCCTCCACTACATCGGCAACCCGGTCGAGCAGGCGGCGCACCCGGTCGGGCTCCCCGGCGACATCGGCCAGGAAGTTCTCCATGCGCCGCATGTACCGGGCTACGTTGAAGGGCCAGTGCGTCCCGCCGAGTACATAGTAGCCCTCATCGTGGAAGGCCCCTGCCCGCTCTTTCGCAGCCTCGTAGAGCGCAGGATCATCGACGCGCGGGAAGTCGTAGTCGTCCAGTTGCGACCAGTCATCCTGGATCACCCCGCGAGTGACCTCGCCCTTGGTGATGTTCTCCAGGCGACCCCAGGTGTTGCCCCACTCGTCAATCATGTCCCAGGTTCCGTCGGGTTTCTGCTCCCAGCCCCGGGCCCGGGAATTGGGGGCTCCAGCGCGACCAACATGGCGAACATCGCTGGGAAAGCCGCCACCCATGGCGTAGGGTATGCGGTCGGGATATGCGAACTCCAGGCTCTTGCGCACGATCTCTCGGGGTGTCACGTTTGGTTCAGACCTCCGGGCGCCCGGTCGGGCGGGATGGTCCCCTGTTTCCCCACGACGGGACCGCAAACCTCTGCATCGACTCAGGAGGGCGACGGGCGATGAAGCGGGAACTGTTCATACACCACGAGGGAGGCAACCAATGAAGCCAACTACGATCTGGGCAGCACTCGCGGCGGTGGTCTTCATGGTCCCGGCGGCACATTCGGCGGTGACCCGGTCAGCCGAGGGGGCAGCGATCACGGGCGACGGGTACTCGGTGGTTTTCAGCGCGCGGGATGGGGCGATCTTGCGGGTCTGCATCGGGGCCCGTCCGGCCATCGCGGGAAGCGGCGAGTTCGGCCTGTGGCAGGCGAAGTTGCGGGACGGGACCGTGATCAGCGCGGCGGAGTTCGCCCAGCCGGCTGCGGGCAGGAGCTTTCGGATGACCCCGGATGGCGACGGCCTGCTGCTGGTCTACCGTTGCCCCGAGATCGATGTGGAGATCCGGGCGAAGGCCCTGGCTGAAGGTGTGTCTCTGAACGCCCGTATAATGCCCCACGGGGCGGTGCTCACGAACTTCGCGCTTCCTGCGCGAATGCGGTTCGATCCGAAAACCACGAAGCGACTTATCAGCCCAGCCAATGGAAACAGCTCCGTGGGAATGGCGCTGAATGGACGGTTCTTTGGGGAGCAGCCCACCGACCGGCCATCGGGGTGGAGTCCGAAGCCGTCCGGCCCGAAGGGCTACATCGCCCTGTATGGTGGGCCGCTGGATCAGCGGCCGGACAGAGATCCACCCACCACTTTGAGCGTCACCGATGAAGGCCGAGACTGGCTCGGGGCTTCAGTTGCCGGTCGCGCCGAAGGCACACAGGCGCACGTGAACCGGCCTCCGACCCGGGAGCAGGTTGACCTAGTGCTGGTGGATTCGCCCAATGGGCCCTACCTGTCG
>JAGPGE010000271.1 GCA_018056145.1 Armatimonadota bacterium | reverse complement strand
CACGGTGCCGGTCCTCGGCCGGCTCATCTCCGGGTCGCGTGAGGCGTATGCCTATCTCGCCCGCACGATCCCGCGGTTCCTCGATGCAGAGGAGTTCGCGGCGGTCCTGGTGGAGTGCGGGTTCGTTGAGGTGGCGGCCCACCGCATGACCCTAGGTGCGGTGGCGATACTCGTTGCGGCCAAGTAAGGCCCGGGCCACCGGGCGCACACTCGGGAGATGATGCCGCGTGTCGGACCAGGCTGGACGCGAGGGCAAGGTGCGCATCGCGATGGTGGGCGCGGGGAGCATGGCCAATACCGTGCACTACCCGTCGCTGTCATCCTTCGAGGACGTTGAGATCGCCGCTGTCTGCGACCTGAACCCGGAGCGGCTGGAGCAGACCGCCGAGAAGTGGGCCATCGCCGGGCGCTACCAGGATTACCGCAGGATGGTGGAGGAGGTCGCTCCCGACGCGGTCTATGCTATCGGGCAGCCTGAGCACATGTTCGAAGTCTGGACGTGGTGCCTGCGGCAGGGGCTGAACCTGTACATCGAAAAGCCCATGGGCATCACGATCCACCAGGCCCGGTCCCTGGCGACGTTGGCCGAGGAGAACGGCTGCATCACCCAGGTCAGCTTCCAGCGCCGGACTTGCCCGATGGTGGTGCACTTGCGCGACGAGTGCCTGAGGCGCGGCCCCATCACCCACGCGGTCTGCGAGTTCTACAAGTGCGCGCCGGAACCGTATCTCGCGGCACGGGATCACATGATGGATGACGGCGTCCACGCGATCGACACGCTGCGCTGGATTTGCGGCGGCGAGGTGATTGGCGTCCAGTCCGTCACGCGCCGGGTGCTCACCCCGGACATCAATTTCATCGTGGCCACGCTGCGGTTCGACAATGGCGCGACAGGTGTGATGATCAACAGCTGGACGAGCGGCCGGCGGGTTTTCCGCGTCCAGATGCATGCCCCCGGAATCTGCGCTGAGGCGGAGCATGAGGGCAAGGGTGTCCTGTACGCGGACGGGGATACCACCGGCGTGACATTCGACACCCGCGAGGTGTCGGGCAGTGATGAGTTGTTCGTCTACGGAGGCTTTCAGGCGAAGAACCGGGAGTTCATCGACTGCCTCAAGGAGAAACGCCGGCCGGGTTCGCACTTCGCCGATGCCGTGAAGACCATGGAAGTCGCCGAGATGATCCTTGCGCAGAATCTGTCTGCCGAGTGGGATGAGTCCCGGCGCTCATGAGAGGGGACTGGCTATGCGGCGGGCCGTGTGGATGCTACTGCTGACTGCCGCCTGCGGGGCCTTTGCGCAAGACCCCGCAAGCCTCACCATCGCGGACATGGATGATACGCCCGGCCAGTGGCGGAGCAAGTTCACCGGCCACGAAGTGGTGCGGGTGGAGCGCGATGGCGCGGAGACTGGCGCGCTTCAACTGGACTTCGATCTGACCGTCGCCCCGCATTACGACTGGGTGCGCGCGGTTGTCTCGCCCGGCGTCAAGCTGGAGCCGTACGCCCACCTGAGCGTGCGGGTGTGGTCGGATGGCTGCGGGGCCCACGTCGCGCCGATGCTGATCCGCTCGGTGCCCGCGTCGGAGGCGAACCGGTCGGGAGAGGACGTCTACCCGGCGCAGAACCGGGCCATCGTGCTGGCACACAAGGGCTGGAAGCAGTTCAGCATCCCCCTGAGTGCATTCAGGACCGGCGGCAAGCTGCCCGATGAGGCGCACCAGTTCAACTTCGCATTGTCGGGCGCTCGCGCCCAGGTGAAGGGCAGGCTCATGCTTGACGACTTGAGGCTGACGCTGCAGCCAGAGGGCGAGATGCTTCAGGAATCGGTGGACTACCCGCCCACGGACATTGCGGTCAAGGATGAGGCGGAGTTCTTCGGCTTGATGGACCTCGACAGACCGGGGCTCGAGGCCGTGCGCGATGCCGTTGCGCGGCAGGACTGGGCGGCTGCGAAGGACGCGTGGGCCGCCCATCTCCAGACACGGACGACGCCGGTGTGGACATGGTCGCGCAGGGACAAGGCGCGGATCCTGGAGGCGTACGAGACCCGTTTCGGCGGGACCGCGCAATTCGCACCACGCGCCGATCGCGTGCTGGCGAGGGATTTCGACTGGCTCGGCGTCCGCAAGCGGCTTGAGAAAGATGTGGAATGGCTGCAGGGGCCGACGGAATGGACCCACGTACTCAGCCGCCATGGCTACTGGAAGGACCTGGGGTGCGCATACTGGGCAACGGGAGACGAGAAGTACGCGGAAGACTGGGTCTACATGCTCAAGGACTGGATCGCCGACAATCCCGTACCCCGGATTCTCACCAATTCGCGGGGGACGCGGGGGACCGTGTGGCGCACGCTTGAGACCGGTATCCGCGGCGACTGCTGGTTCGACATGATGGAGCTGTTCATGGAGGCCCCGGCTTTCGACGCCGATGCGCGTTACTTGATGACGCGCTCCCTCGTGGAACACGCCCGGCATCTGCATCGGTATACGGTGGCGCTGCGGATGGGAAACTGGCAGGTGGTGGAGTGTACCGGTCTGGCCGCAATCGGTATCATGCTACCCGAGTTCCGTGAAGCAGAGGGATGGCGCGAACGGGCCCTTGAATACCTGGCACTGCACATGGAAAAGGACGTCTATCCCGACGGGGCGCACTCCGAGCTGACCCCGGGGTACCACGGCTGGGTTCTGGAGCGGTTCCTCAAGGCCGCGCTTCTGTGCCAGGCCAACGGGTACGAAGTGCCCGGGCTGCTGAAGCGCCATGAGCGGATGTTCGAGTTCCTCATGCACATCAGCCGGCCGGACCGCCGGTTCTGGGCGCTGGGAGACGCGGGCTCAGGCGGTGGCATCGAGAACACGATGGGCCTCGGCGCACTCCTTTACGGGCGTCAGGATATGCGGTTCCTGGGCAGCAAGGATATCCAGGCGGGCTGGCTGTGGCTTTTCCCGCAGGAGAAGCTGGACCAGTACGCCACAATTGAGGCCCGGGAGCCCGCCTTCACTTCGGCCATGCTTCCAGATGCACAGTACTGTGTCATGCGCACCGGCTGGGAGCGCAACGATCGGGCGCTGCTCTTCGACTGCGCGCCCTGGGGCGGCGGACACAGCCACCAGGACCGGCTGCAGGTCCTCGTGTATGCGGGACGTGACCTGCTCATCGACCCCGGCATCTACAGCTATGATCAGCCCCTTTCAAGCAGTTATTTCCGTAAGGGAATTGCGCACAACATCCTGACGATTGATGGCCAAGAACAGATACAGTCGAACCCGGAGGTGCTGTCCTGGCAGGTGACGGATCAATTCGACCTCGCGGCGGGCAGGATTGAACGCGATGGGTTGTCGCACCAGCGCACGGTGGTGTTCGTGAAGCCGGACTTCTGGCTGGTCGTGGATCACGTCGGTGGCGAGGGCGCGCATGATCTGGCCCGGCAGTTCCACCTGCCGAAGGGTGAAGTCCAGACATCCGGGCGCGGGTTCCAGACGACATTCCCGGACCACAATGTGTGGGTCGCCAGCGAGAGCGGCGAGCTTGAGATGACGGAGGGGTGGATACCGGAATCGGGTTCCACTGCCGGGAAGGCTCCGGTGGCCGTTTTCCGGGATCAAGCCACGCTCCCTGCTGCCCTTGGCACGGTGATCGTGCCCTTCAGCGCGTCATCCGAACTGCCGGAAGCTGAATGGTCGCGGTTGGAGGACGGAGCGCTGGCGGTCACGCTCACCTGGCCGGACGGGCAAAAGGACACGGTCGCCGTGCGGCAGGAGCCGGGCGAGATGCGCATCGGGGAGCACAGCGGGCAGGGCCGTGCCATCTGCATGCGGACCGGACCGCGAAGCACGGCGGCGGCGGTACTGGATGGGTTGAACCTGGCGGGGCCCAACTGATGACAGCACGCCGGCGCGGAGTGTTTTCTGGCCGCGCCGGCGTGAGGATGCGGAACTCGCGCTACTTCAGGTAAAGCTCGACCACCGGGATCGTCACCGGCGGCTTCGTAATGGGCAGGTCGAGAGTGAGGGTCTCCCCTGCGCCGCCCTCGATGCTTGCCTGGTGCTCGTGGGGTGTGTGGAAGAACACTTCGGACGCATCGTTCAGCAACTGCGCGTAGGCCACGCGCTCCTTGAACGCGCCGTCCAGGTGAAGTTGCTTGATGGGCCAGTTGAGGATGTGGACGTACAGGCGATTGGTCTGCGGGTTGTAGGTGAGGCGGCAGTCGTTGGGCGTCTTGAACTCGGCGGGCGCCTGGGTGCAGCCGTAGATCGCCCGGCTATGGCGCTTCATCCACTCGCCCATTCCGGCCAGCCTGTCCAGTGCGCGGTAGTCAAACTCCCCGCGACCGGTTGGGCCCACGTTGAGCAGCAGGTTGCCGCCCTTGCTCACGGTGTCGATGAGCATGGTGAGAAGTTGCTCCACGCTCTTCCAGGTGGCCTCGTCGCGGTGGTAGCCCCATGAGCCGGAGAATGTCTGGCAGGTCTCCCAGATCACCTTCTGCCCGTTGACCTGGACCCAGTCGCGTACAAGGAACTGCTCGGGGGTCTTGTAGTCCCAGCCACCCTCGACGTCGTGCAGGTCAATGCGATCGTTGACCAAAATTCTCGGTTGCAGCTCGCGCACCATGGCCAGCAGTTTCTCGCTCTGCCAGTCCTCGCGTCCCTTGCCGACGCGTGTTTCGTTGGATGGGTAGCTGAAGTCAAAGAACAGCAAGTCCACTTGTCCAAATCGTGTGAGCAGTTCGCGGGTCTGAGCATGCAGGTATTCGGCGTACTTGCTCTGGTCCCGGGTCTCATTGAGTTTCTGGCGGTCCGGGTGGTTCCGCATGGAGTGCAGGTCGTCGATGACGAAATGCGGGTGGTGCCAGTCGATGACCGAGTGGTAGAAACCGACCCTTAGACCGGCGCCACGGTAGGCGTCCACCATCGGCGCGATGAGATCCTTGCCATAGGGGGTGTTGGTGACCTTGTAGTCGGTCTGGTCGGTGTCCCAGAGACAGAATCCATCGTGGTGCTTGGTGGTGACCACGAAGTACTTCATCCCCGCGTCTCTCGTGGCCTTCGCCCAGAGTTCTGGGTCGTACAGGTCCGGGTCGAACCTCTCGAAGTACTTTTGGTATACTTCGTCGGGGATCTGCTCCCGCTGCTTGACCCATTCATGGCGGGCCGGCAATGCGTAGAGGCCCCAGTGGATAAACAGGCCGAAACGGTCGTGAGTGAACCAACTGCTGTCACCGACAGCCGGGCGTACGTCTGACATGGGAATCCTCCCTGTTTGGCGATGGCTCCAACGGAGTGGGCCTCGGCAAGTGGCGGGCACACGGAAGGTGTTTCGCCGGAGGGCGACGGGTGTCCTCCAGCGAATACATGGTAGACTCCCCGACCGGCTGCCGCCGGAATGGAAGGAGACGAGACACCCTTGTCATCGATCACAGCCGCTGAAGTGAAGGCTTACGCCCGCGAATTGGGTGCCGACGTGGTGGGCATCGCGCCTGCCGAGCGCTGGGAGGGCGCGCCGATCCAGATGGACCCGCGGCAAATCATGCCCGAGGCGAAATCAGTCATTGCCATGGCCTTCCGGGTCATGCGCGGGAGCTTGCGCGGGATTGAGGAAGGCACCTTCTTCAGCAACTACTCGTCCATGGGATACGGCGGGCTGACATACCTGTACATGCCCCTGGTGGTCATCAACCTCGCAAAGGCCATTGAAGATCATGGCTACGAGGCCATTCCGTACGGCCACCAGAGCGACTGGCGAGCCGTGGACGGCAACGGCTTCCTGCGCGAGGGCTACAGCCGCGCCGTTGCGCCCGGACGAGCGGAGCCGGATGTCATGGTCCACCTGCGCATAGCCGCGTACCTGGCGGGTCTCGGCGAGATCGGCTACAGCAAGGTCTTCTTGACGCCGGAGTTCGGACCTCGCCAGCGCATCGGTATCGTGGTGACGGAGGCCGAGCTGGAGCCGGACCCGATCTACGATGGGCCGCCGCTGTGCAATCGCTGTATGGCATGCGTGCGGGACTGTCCGGGCCAGGCAATCAGCGCAACCGAGACGGTGAAGGTGACCCTTGCCGGTCACGAGGTGGAGTGGGCGAAGCTGGACTGCGAGGCCTGCGACATCGCCTTCCGCGGGGGCAAGGTGGTGGATGAGGAGGGCGTGGACGGCGACTACACTGAGCCGATGTACGGCCAGCAGATCACGCGCAGCCCGTACACCCCCTTCTACCGCAAGCCGCGGAACCTGTACAACACCGGCCAGGCAGTCTGTGGTGGCCGGGGCTGCATGCGCGCCTGCATGATCAGCCTGGAGTCCCGCGATGTGCTGAAGAACAAGTTCGAAAAGCCCTTCCGGCGGCGCAAGCCCTGGACGGTGGACTGGTCGCAGGAGCCGGTGCGCGAGGAGACCGGCCCCTCACACAAGGAAGCCGATTGACCGTGCGTTTCGCGATTGGATACCAACTGAGTGAAGAGGATGAAGAGCCGTTTCTCGATCTGGTTCGCGATTATCGGCAGCACATTGCGGAGGTGTACTTCCCGTGGGCGGACATGCCCTCGGGTAGAGCGCCTCTGACGACCCGGCGGGGGTTTACGGACTGGACCGCCCAGGGCCGGCTGGAGAACGACCTGCGGGCCCTGCGCGAACTGGGCGTGAAGCTCGACATCCTGTTCAACGCGAACTGCTACGGGCGCCATGCCGCCAGCACTTACCTGGAGAACCAGGTGGGCTCGCTGCTGCAGCATCTCGAGGACATCGTGGGTGGGGTGGATACGGTCACCACCACCTCGCTCACGGTTGCGCGCACGGTGAAGCAGTACTTTCCCCAGGTCGATGTGCGGGCCTCCGTGAACATGCGGATCGGCACGGTCAAGGGAATGCAGTATCTTTCAGAGCTGTTCGACAGCTTCCAGGTCCAGCGGGACTACAACCGGGACCTCGAGTACCTGGGGGAACTCAAGGACTGGGCGGATTCAGCGGGCAAGCGCCTGCATTTACTCGCAAACAGCGGCTGCATGGCCTTCTGCTCCGGACAGGTCTTCCACGACAATATGGTGGCGCATGAAGCGGAGATCGACGAGACCCGCAACATCGAGGGCTGGAACCCCCACGCCTGCTGGAACTACCTGAGGAACCGCGAGCACTGGGTATCGGTCTTGCAGAATACGTGGATCCGGCCCGAGGACCTGCACCACTACGAGGGCCTTTTCGACCAGGTGAAGCTGGCGACCCGAATGCACTCGCGGCCGCGGATGGTGGTCCGCGCGTATGCGACGCGACGGTTCCGGGGGAACCTGCTGGACCTGTTCGAACCGGGATTCGCCCCGGCGCTTGCACCATACATCATCGACAATGAGCGCTTCCCGGAGGACTGGTTCGAGAGGACGTCCACCTGCTCGCGGCAGTGCCACAGGTGCGGGTACTGTGAGTCGGTTCTGGAGCAGGTGCTGGTGAAGATGGAGGCCTGAGGCAGGGGCCTGCCCAGCGATTGGCCCGGACGCCAAACCATGCCCCGCATGTTGTGCTTCGGCAGCACTGCTTGGGCTTCGCCGGAAGCAGGGGCACGCCCAGTCAGGCCTCGTAGCACGCGCGGACCCAGTCCCGCAACGTCCCGGGGAAGCGCGCATGGGCAAGGCGCTCCTCACCTTGCTGG
>JAGPGE010000270.1 GCA_018056145.1 Armatimonadota bacterium | reverse complement strand
CTCTACCACAAACGCGGTGGGCGTCCCGCCTGTCCGGGGGACGGTGGAGAGGCCTCCGATGTAGGTGAGTATCAACTGGGCGTCCGGCTTGCTCCAACAGTGGGCCACCACCGATCCACTGACCGGCACCTGCACTTTCGATGAACCGTCCGGGTTCATCGTGAACATGCCCCAGGTGCCCTTGCGCTTGTCAACGACCTTGCTCCCCACGAGCTTCCCCGCGAGAGCGGGCGGCGGCGGTTGCGGCGGCGGCTTCACCGGCTTTGCCGCCGTTTCCGCTGCTGTTATGTTCGAGTCACCGTTTCCACCGCAGCCGGGAAACACCACGAGCATCACGAGTACGGCGACAACCACAAGGACCAACAGCGTTGCTCGCATCTCCCACGACCTCCTTGTGACCCTTCCTGGTTTCGCGGGATGACCCCGCCGAATGCCCGCAGTAATGCGGGATCTTTCGTGAAAACTTTCGTGACATTTTGTTGTCTTCTGTCCATTGAATGATACAATGAGCACAAACATTCGGACACCATGCGCAGAATTTTCTGCGCACTTTCTGCGGGGTGGTTCTGGTGGAGCCGGCCAGGGCGATGGGGGCCTTCTTGCGTGTGTGGCGGTCAGAGTGGGCGAAGCTCAGCCAGGCGCAACTCGCGAACGCGGTCCAGAGGCATCTGAACGGGCAGCGCCCGGTCACTTCCGGTGTGGTCCGGTGGTGGGAGCAGGGCCAGCCCCCCGCGGGGACCGAGGAACTCGAGGCACTGTGCCGTGTGTTGGAAGCGCACCAGATCAGCGCGGCGGAAGTTGAGCAGTTCAAGTCGGTTGTCTTCGCGGCGTGTGTGGACCGGCACTACCCCGGGCTGCTGCCCCCATACGTGAGCATGGACGACGAGACAATCCTGGAGATCGCGGTCAGGTACGAGGACGAGGCACGATCTAACGTAGGGGTCCCCCAGACCATCGCGATCGTTGCCGTCCTGTCCGAACTGGAACCCCGCGTGCTCGGACGTCTGCACGCACCGGCCCCGGGCACCCGGGAACAGGCGCAAGACGTGGCGTACGTGCTGCTGCTGAACGCCCTCGCGGGGCACCACTCCCGCGCAGGCCGGCTGGTTCTGGCCCGAGACACATACTGTCGAAGCAGCGCGATCCTTGCACAGAGGCTCGGTGGGTCAGTCTCGGAATGGGTGGACCTGCCGCTGAACCGTCTGCGGTGGCTCTATCAGTCGTCCATCATTGACGGGGCCAAGTCGGTGCAGGACGAGATGCTGGACATCTATCATAGTGCACTGGAGCAGCGCTCCGCCTACACCGCACAGACCGCCCTCGAATGGCTGCTGGACATGGCACGTCGCCCCGGAGAGGAGACACTGAGGGCGCGTATGCTGCCACTCGATGACGGGGAACTTGAGCTGACTGCGAAGGATGCCGGTGGAATGCCCCAGCCCGGCATCCGCTATCAGGAGGGCCTGTGCGCCCTCGTGGATGGGAAGATGGATGTCGCCGAACGCTGTTGGGCTGCCATTGATCACTGGCGGCACTCCACTGAGTGGGATCGCCTGTGCTGGAGCGCATACGCAGGCAAGTTCGCGTGGGCCGAACACGACTGGGAGGCCACTGAGCGCCACATGCTCCGCGCCGCTGACATTGCCCGCGCGATCGGGAACACGTACGAGAGAGATGGACTGAAATTCGCCGAGGGTGCAAGGCGGGCCCGCGAAACGAGTGGCAGACGGACGGCGCGACCGCGCCACTGACGGCGCGCGATCTCTCGGCCATCGTCCAAGGCCCTGCACTGTGCGCAGCGACAGTTGCCCATTCAGTCGTTCTGCGCCAAGGAGGTCATCCCGGCTACCGGCTCCGGGCCGCTGTGGTATGATCAGCCTATTCCGGACGGGCGACGGAGCGCGTTTCGGCCAAAGCACCTGCCAAGTCAACGGCTGGACGTCTCAGTTCCGTCAAGAGTCCTCTGCAAATCGAGCTGCGGCATCTCGGTAGACCTCGGCGCAAATGGGACGCGGTGGGTGGCGCAATTGGGGGGCAGTGTCCCGTTGTTTGGCCCACCGGAAGGCGGGGCTGTGACGTTGGTGTCTGCGGCCCTGTCTGCAGGGTTGGCCGACGGGTGGAGGCTTCTGCCCCGGGGCACCCCGGTGATGGGCCCTTGCCGGACGCGCCGATGTGGGAGCGGCCGGTATTGCCCATGGTGGGTGCGGCCCCTGACGACGGGCCGGTGTGCTGACGACGAGGGGCCTGCTCACGCAGCACGCGAGCTGCTTCGCAGGCCCCCGTCGTCAGGTTGGTTGAGAGCCGCCAGGTCATCGTCCGCGTCTTCTCACCCGGCGTCTTTTACGCTTGCCACTTTCCCGTCTGGGTCTTCAGCCGCCGCTTCGCTTCCCCGAGCCGGTAGCTGGGGCCATTGGGTTCGATGATATGCACCCGGTGGGTCAGCCGGTCCAGCAACGCGCGGGCCTATCGCGTCGGGAGCTTCTCAGCGGCCTACTGGATGAACTCTTGCTGCGGCGCGAACTCGACGAGGTCGTCTGCCGGGTGAAACTCCACGTCCTGCCGGCCAGTGAGTTCAGGCTCCCTTCGCGGCCGGGAACTGGCATGGGGGTGGACGGCCTCGGGAAGTTCAGCCCCCGCCAACTGGCCTACCTCGCCCACGTGCTCGATGGAGCTGACGACATCCAGATTGCGGACAAGTGGGATGTGGGCTTGCGGTCCGTGCAGGCGACGGCGCGTCGAGTGAAGGCCGCCGCCGGGAGCGACGACGTGGAGGCAATCGCCCGAGACGCCGCCCCGGCCATCGAAGAGGCCCGGCCATGGTTGCCGCTTGAGGGCCGCGTGATGGATGAGGGCCGGCCTCGGCAGGTTGGCCTGTCGCCGCGACAGATCGACGTAATCAGAGGCTACGCTGAGGGGAAGAAGTGGGCCGAGATCGCGCGGGAACTCGGCATGCATCCCACTACGTCAGCGCCCGCATGACTGAGATCAAACAACGCCTCGGCACCACCGGCATCCCCGACAGCATCCAGGAGGCGCGGCGGCTCGGTCTGCTGCCGGTGTGACACGATGCGGTGCGCGAATGTGCGCACGAGTGGACTCACGACCGATGATTGTGACGGGCGGCAGAAGCGCGCCCTATCGCAGCACATCTGGCACTGCGAACATCCGCGCCGCCGCCAATATGCCGAACGGCCTGCGGTAGGCATCGCGCCGGGCAAACGGTGGATTGGAGGTGCCGGTATGCTGTTCACAGAAGCGTCTTGCCGGCCCCCGGTGCGGTGGACGCCCTGCGTTATGCCTGCCCGATCGTGCCCTCATACCACGATCTCGCTGAACCGAGCGCGGAACCCCTTCACGAGTTGCTGAGCGTAGAGCGCGACGCCCGATGGTTCAAGGGTCATGATGCTGGGACCCAGGCACATATAGCAGGTCTTCTGCTCTGTGTCGAAGCCAGCGTCGATCAGGGATACCGGAACACGCACTCCACGGAACATCCACGCGGGTCTCCGGCCATGGGGAGGACCGGGCTGGCAGGGCAGTCGCGCTGCCCTGGCGGCGTCATAGACAGCGCACGCGATGAAGGCACGGGCTCGACTGTCGAGTCGGTCGGCTTCGTCATAGGACAGATCGGCGGCCCAGCGGTAGACCAGCACGACGCCGAAATCCTGGACCTCGGCTTCGATGAGGGTGAGCGGCTGTCTCTCACCGGGGGCCGAACGGGCGGTCTCCTCGTAGTGGGCTGGGTACGTCAGGTCAGATCCCGCGAGAGCCCTGCCCGTGCCCGACCGGCTCGGTCCCGGCGCGCCTCTTGCATCCTGCCCTGTCGCCGTCTGGCGGCGACTGTCCTATTCCACACTGGCCGGGGCCTTTCGGGCGGCCCTGGCCGATGTCAACGACGCCAAGGTCAAAGCATTCGTCACCGACTGGATCGAGACTGTTGCGCAATGGGGAGCAGACATATGAGCATTGAGCTGTCAGCCGAGAGTATCTTCATCGCGCGTAACTGGGAGACAGTCGCAGAGATAGTCCAGGCCACGAAGCAGCTTCGTGGCGAGATGGACAGGCTGCTGGCCGGGCTCAAAGACGGCCTGCAGGAGAGAGCCTGGTGGGACGAAAACTGGACCTTCCTGGTTCGCCGTTCGGGGGCGGTCTGCATTGCACGTCAGACATGGAAGTCGAGCGAGGATTACCTCGTCCGAATCTGCATTGATCGCTTCACGCCGGAGAGTGTGTTCGGCCTCGATGACCCGCCGTACCTTTTATGTGTACGTTCCAGGACGTCGCCAGGATGTCTACGCCAGTCTCATGGAAGCTATTGGTGAGCGTCTGGTGCTGGGGGACATTGACCGCCGAGGGAGCAGCTTCATACTGGTGCAACAGGCTGTGAACAAGTGTCCGCCAGATATGGTGGAGCAATACTTGCCGAAGGCTCAGAGCCAGATTCTCACCTTCTTCGACTACTATGCGTCGCTGGCACACGGTTGGGACCCAGTGCTGAAGCGATTCCTGACTGCTGCCCAGGGGGAATAGTGACCAGGGTGGACCTACTTACGCGACTTGAGACGCTGCATCACTGCCGCGAGGCCGAGGAGTACCACCTGGCGCTGGATGAGAAACACGGCAGGATGGGCATTGTGGGCGTTGCTACCGATGCCGCAAAGCTCAGTTGAGCTCCAGGTCACGCCAGTTGTGCTTGTGCAGTTTGAGGCACACGAAGCGCAAGATGACCATCGCGGTCACGAGCATTCCCGCCACCGCCCCCAGGATGGCGGACCACTGAAGCCCCAGCGACGTGTATCCCCGGCTGACCAGCACCAACCACACGGCCAGGAACCACGCCAATCCAGGCCCCGGAAACCAAAGTGTCCCACGCTCTGAACTCAGCACGAGGAGCAGATCATACAGGTAGGCACCACCCAGGACCGTTGGGTAGCAGACCAGTTCGTAGGGGAGGTTCGTCGTGACGCGCGAGTAGGCATCCTCCGGGGCGTCTTCCACCGGTGTGGTTCCGATCGACCAGAGGATGTGACGGTAGACCCGCGAGTAGAGCAGAACGAAGGACTCCCCAGTGACCGCACCGGCCACCATGGCCAGCAATATAATCCAGTCTGCCTTGCCGCCCCTGACCGAAAGACCAAACAGCCCCCAACAACAGAGGGCGAGGTAGGCTACGCGAACGACTCCTGTAGGCACGACGTTCGAGACGTTGCCGTGAGCCCCGACCGGATCATACCGGACCGTCTCCATGATCTGGTCGAACAGCGGGCAGAGGGCAGCAAACTGTCTTGCCTGCTCTTCTGGCGAACCTGTCAGGTATGGCGTGAAGAACAGCAGGTGCACTTCCCCTCTCTCACTCGGGGTCGCTCCGCGTGATGAAAGCACATAGCGCCGCTCCCAGAACGCTCCTTCGCTCCCACTCCGCGATGCATACGCAGTATAGGTCAATGCGAGTTGGCTGTGGCCCTGCCAGAAAGCCAGATGCAGGCCCCGTATCCGGAGGGACGCATCATTCTCCCACTTCTGGGCGTACTCCCGGTACGCCCGGTACACTTCCCGGTCCGACGCCGACCCGTCCTGGGCGATCTGAAGAGATTGCAGGACAGAATCGAAGACATTGAGCACGACGGCCAGCCGCACCACGTGACCATCCAGTTCTGCTTTCAGCGCGATTGTGGGAGCTCTATGACCCTCCGTGAACTCGCGGGACCGCACGATAGATGCCTCAAACGGTCCCGGGTTGAGCGTCAGCCCGAACCGTGCCAGATTGAGTCTCGCCCCCGCGGTGAGCGGCGCCCGCCGCTTTCGGGGATTCCCGGCGAGCCCCAGGAGCTCCAGTACCGCCCCAGCCGTGGCCTCGGGATCGCTCGCATAGTCCAGGGTGGCGCCGACCTCAAGTGCCGGGTAGCTCCTGTGCGGTAGTTCCTCGTGGGGGATTTGTATCTCGATGATGTTGTCGGGCGGGATCAGCGCTACGACAGCCTGCATCTCTATGCGGCAGTACTCAGAGTTGGCCCACTTGTTGTTGCTGAACACCAGAGCGTGGTCACAGCAACCTACCGCGTCCCGTAATCTCTCTGCGATGTTGCGGTCGAAATCGTCATAGTCTGAGGGCAGTACCTGATACTCAGCGAACCAAACCGAAACGCCGGCGGCCATCAGCGTCTCGACCACCTGGCGTACAACGTTGCAATCCTCACTCTTGTAGCTCACGAAGAGTCGCATGCAAGGGCAACCGCCCGCAGAGACGAAGATGCACTACCGTCGGGCGTCGGGATGCTTCTCGAGAAACTCTCTGTTAGCCGACGCTCCTCCACCGCCCATTGACACGATCATCACCAGGCAGACGATCGGCGGCCAAATCGAGACACCCGCCTGATGTGAGAGCACGATTGAGCGGATTGCCAGCCCAACAATGATCAGCAATGCCGGCCATCCCGAACGACGGTTGAGCACCATTCCCAGTGACGTTGCACCGAGGAACCCGGCCAGTACCCAGAGTGCATAGCGGACAGCCTTCGGTAGCTGAATCTCCGAGGGCCAGGGTTCGGCCCCGGACTGCGCGGCGGGGGGAACGCCTGGTTGCGAACTCGTCTCAGGCGAGCTCGGTGGCGCGGTGTCCGGTATCGTGACCGGGGCGTCGGTCTCATCTGCTGATTGGGATGTGGGAGCCGGAAGAGCTGAGGGGGCAACCTGCGAATGCGCCGGCGCGGTTCGGGGTGCATTCTCACCTGTCGCCAGCGGGGCCGGTGAATCGCCTAACTGCTGGCCGTCAGGCAACAGGAAACCACCTGCCACCATACTCCTGTTCAGGTTCAGTCCATTTGCGGTGACGACCGCCGGCCATGGCTCCGGAAGACGGCGTACCGGCTGAGAGAAGGTGATGATGACACGCTTCTTGGTGCCCAGCAATCGGACTAGCTCGGTCTCCGCACGCTCTTGCTCGGAACTGGATGCGGGCAGGCGTGTTCCGGCGAGTACAATATGACGGTCCTTGTACAGCCACCCAACGACCGTGAACTCCCGGGCGGAGACGACCTGTTTGACGGGTATCTCACCAACTGAACTGACGAAGGACGGATCCATCAAGTCCGAGATCGGTCCGCGCAGGAGCAGCATCCCGACCAGTAGCATTGCTCCCCAGAGCAGCCAGCCGCGCGGGGAACTGCGATAGAGCACGTTTGAGATCACTGTCAGCACAGCGAAGAGCACCAGCGACCCCAACAGGAACATGCCTTCCACGCTCCCATCTGCCGTCGGCCTGCCCCCATCTACTGTCGTAACTACTCACCTTGCCCGCTTTGCCGCTGAGGCGGCGTCTTGAGCGGGTCAAATCTCGCTACAATTATCATCACCCCCCCCCCCCCCAATTTCCACCCCACCAAAAAACCCCTCTGACCTAGTAACATAAATGGGTTACCACGGTCCGGGGGGGGGGCGGGGCGCCCGCGGGAGCGGCGGCGCCGCGCCCGGCGGCCCCCCCGCCGTACCCTTCGCCGACGCGCGCTCTTACTCGGCGCTCGCCGGCGCCTCACCTTCGGCGGCCTCAGTCGCCGGCGCGGACGCGGACACCGGCCGTACATTGACGGCCTGGTTCCCCTTGCGGCCCTGCGTGACCTCGAACTCGACAAGCTGGTCGGTCTCGAGCGTCGTCACACCCGCGG
>JAGPGE010000269.1 GCA_018056145.1 Armatimonadota bacterium | reverse complement strand
CCTTGACTGGACAAGGACCGGATCCTCGCGCAGCCCCCAGGGCAGTTCGGTCTATGAACCGAAGACCGACGGTACACGCAACCCGCTCTTTGAGACCGGCTATGTCTGCGTGTCGCCTAACGTGAATGAGGTCTTCCCAAACATCCCCTGGGAACCGTCGGAATACCTGGAGCTCTTAGGCGACCGGGTGATGCTGGACATCTGGGGCCACTACAAGGGCACTTACCAGGGCGATGCCGAGAACCTGCGCAATCTCAAGGACAATGGCGTGGATCACCTGGCCATCATCTCCCACGACTGGCAGTGCTACGGGTATGACGTGAAGCTCCCGGACCACCTGCCCGCCAATGCACGGTATGGGGGCGATGAGGGCATGGTGGAGTTCGGCAAGGCCGCCAATGACTGCGGCTATGTCTGGTCATTGCATGAGAACTACATCGACCTGTACCCCGATGCGCCGTCCTACGACCCGGCAGCGCGAGTGCTGCTGGCTGACGGAGAGCCGTCGAAGGCCTGGTTCAACGCCGGCACCGGGGTCCAGAGCTACGGCCTCAAGTGCAACCGGGCACTGGGGTACGCGAAGCAGAACGCACCCGAGATCCACCGGCGCTTCGGCACCAATGCGGCCTATCTCGACGTGCACACCTGCGTGCCGCCGTGGCACCAGCTTGACCACGAAGCGAATCAACCGATGGCCGCAATGTGCCGCGCCAAGGTCATCCATGATGCGGAGCTGTTCGACTATATGCGCGAGACTCATGAAGGCCCGCTGTTCGGCGAGGGCCATAACCATTTCTACTGGGCGGGGCAGGTGGACGGCGTCGAGGCCCAGGTCGCCGGCGGCGAGAATCACGTTCCATACTTGGACTTCGACCTGCTTAAGATCCACCCACAGATGGTCAACCACGGAATGGGTTACTACGAGCGCTGGTTCACCCGCGGCTACAACCACCAGTGGGGCATGGACACCGGCGCACCGTGGCAGGTGGACAAGTACCGGGCGCAGGAACTGGCCTACGGGCATGCAGGGTTCATCGGCAGCGCGCAGACCGCCAACGTGCAGTGGGTGGCGAAGGAGCACCATCTGATGCACGCAGTGCAGCGCCTCACCGGGGCCAGCCGACCCACGCGGATCAGCTACGAGGTAGACGGGCAGTTGGTGTCGGGCAGCGCGGCGCTTGCTGCGAACGACCGGATGCGGCAGAAGATCGAGTATGAAACCGGCCTGACCCTCTGGGTCAACTGGGCAGAGGAGCCGTGGCAGATTGAGGGCCGCACGCTGCCGCAGTGGGGCTTCCTCGCGCTGGGGCCCGGCACCGAGGTCTGCACTGTAGTCGATGGTGGGAAGTTCGCGGATTTCGCCCGCTGCCCCGAGTACTTGTTCGCCGATGCCCGCACCTACTTCCACATGCCCTATGTGGCCGAGAACGACATCCAGCCGCGCCTGCGCAGCTTCGAGTACCTGGGCGGGGACAAGATCCGGCTCACGTACGAGTGGCGCGTGAACGAGACCCTGGACCGTGACCCAATCAGCTTCGTGCATTTCACCAATCCGTCCGCGGGCGGCAACCAGGGCATCGTGTTCCAGAATGACCACGGCTTCGGCAAGCCGGTCCGAGACTGGAAGCCCGGGGATGTCATCGTGGACGGCCCACATGATGTCACGGTCGCTGACGAGCCCTGGGAGCGGTACGCCATCGTGGCGGGGCTCTACGATTCCAAGGGCCGCGTGGCCCTCAAGGGGCCTGTAGCGGGGGAGCGTGCGTACCTGTTGGGCGAACTGCGCGTGACTCGAAGAGATGGCCAGATCGTCAACGTCGAATTAGCCGACTTCGAAGAGGCCGTGAAGCGGTACGCGGCGGTCCGTGCGGACTTCAGCGCCCACACCAACCCCCCGGGCACCATGGTGGACTTCGGGGTCATCGCCACGGACGGTTCGGTGAAGATCAACCTGGCCCAGGATGGCCTCACGGTCTTCCCCTACCCGCGTGACCGGGAGTTCACGGTGGTTATAGACCCGAAGAAGGCGGTCGCGAATGGCGCCATCGACCTTGCGCGAATAACGGTCCGGGCCCTTGCGGCGGGCACCGCAGAAGATATGGGCATCGTGCCGCACCGCATCGAAAACGGGCGCGTGGTGTTCGAAGCCGGGCAGCCGGGCGCCGGGAGATTCCGGGTGACCTGGTGACCGATGCGCCGGCTCTGACAGGCCTGGTGGATGCCCACTGCCACCTGCAAGAGGAGGTCTTGGAGGGGCTGGTGGATGACGTGATCCGCCGGGGTCTCGAGGCCGGCGGCGCCTGCTTCATCTGCAACGGGACCCACGAAGGCGACTGGGAGACGGTGCTCGAGATCAGCCGGCGCTGGCCGCAGGTGATGCCCTGCCTGGGCCTGCATCCGTGGTTCGTGCGCGAGCGGTCCAGGGGCTGGCTGGAGTGCCTGGAATCGTTCCTCAATGAAGGCTGCCGGGGACTGGGGGAAATCGGGCTCGATCGGTGGGTGCGGGACCGTGACGAGATCCAGCAGGAGGAGGCCTTCCGGGCTCAGCTCGATCTTGCCAATCGGCTCGGGCTGCCGGTGATGGTCCACTGCCTCCGGGCGTGGGGCATGCTGCTTGCTGTACTCGAAGAGATGGGGCCGCCTCGGGCAGGGATGGTGATCCATGCCTGGGGTGGTGCGGCGGAGATGGTCACGCCGCTGGTGGAGATGGGTGCATACTGCTCCTTCGCTGGGAGCGTGCTGGACCCGGCCCACAAGCGCGCCCGGGCGGGCCTCGCGGCGGTGCCGCTGGATCGCCTGCTTGTGGAGACCGATGCGCCGGCGATGCTGCCCCCTAGACCCTTCCGGCCCGCAGTGACCATCGGCCCGGAAGGCGAGGTGCTCAACGAGCCGGCGAACCTGCCCGCGATCGTGTTCGGCATCGCCGAACTGCGGAACATCCCGGCCGTCGATCTCGCCCGTGCCACCACACGCAACGCTCGCAGACTCATGGGGGACTTGCCTTGTCTGACGACCGCTTCCTGAGGCTGCGGCAGATGGTGGGTGACGAGGGCCTGTCACGCCTGCGCTCGGCCTTCGTTGCGGTCATCGGCCTGGGCGCGGTGGGCAGTTACGCCACCGAAGCGCTGGCTCGAGCGGGCATCGGGCGCCTGAGACTGGTGGATTTCGACGTCATCCGTCCCAGCAACCTCAACCGCCAACTCCTGGCGCTCGAGTCAACCATCGGACAGCCAAAGGCCGACGCGGCCCGCGCGCGGGTGCTCGACATCCACCGCGCCTGCGAGGTCGAAGCGCTGGAGGTTTTCGTCCACGCCGACACGCTGGACCAGGTGCTCGCCGGACCGCCGGATCTCGTGATCGATGCCATCGACTCCATGGGGCCGAAGGTGAAGCTCCTTGCGGCGTGCGTTCAGCGCGGCATTCCGGTCATCTCTGCCATGGGAGCGGCCCTGCGCACCGACCCAACCCGCGTTCGCTGCGGTCCGCTCTCCGCGACACAGTACTGCCCCCTTGCGCGCCGCGTGCGCAGGGCCCTGCGGTCGCAAGGTCTTCTCGCCGACATCCCCTGCATTTACAGCGACGAACCCGCCGACACCCGTTTCGTGGCGCCGCCCGAGGACGCCGAAAAGTTAGCGCCCGATGAGTTCGCCCGGGGCCGTGCGCGACGAGTGCTGGGGAGCCTGCCCACCTTGACAGGCATCTTCGGCCTGTTCGCGGCGAACGAAGCCCTGCGCATGCTCCTGGGTGACCTTTTCCCGGAACCGAATCCCCGCTGAAACGCAAACTTTCGAGGCCCGAAACGCGTTATATATAGACAGCGAGTCGATGAATACCGGCTTCTGCCGGTTGAACGGTGATGCGAATGAACACAATGAAGACTGTGCTGTTGATGGGCTTACTGACCGGACTCGTAGTGTTCGTGGGAGACCTTGCGGGCGGAAGACAGGGGATGTACATCGCCCTGGGGATCGCCGCGGTCATGAACCTGGTTAGCTACTGGTTCAGCGACAAGATTGTGCTGGCTATGTACCGGGCGCAGCCCGTGGACTACTCATCGGCGCCGCGGCTCTACTCCATGGTGCAGCGACTGACACAGCGCGCGGGGCTCCCAATGCCTGCGCTGTACGTGATCCCGACGCCGACCCCGAACGCGTTCGCAACCGGCCGTGATCCGCAACACGCCGCCGTTGCGGTCACCGACGGGATCGTGCGGATGCTCACCGAGGAGGAACTGGAAGGCGTCATCGCCCATGAGCTTTCGCATGTGCGGAACCGGGACATTCTCATCAGCGCCATCGCCGCCACCCTCGCGGGGGCACTGATGATCCTGGCGCGTATCCTCGGCTACTCCATGCTGTTCTTCGGCGGCGGTGGAGACCGCGACCGCAATGGCGGCGGCCTTGGCGCGCTGTTCGCCATCATCTTCGCGCCCATCGCGGCGATGCTGATCCAGATGGCGATCTCGCGCTCCCGGGAGTTCCAGGCGGACTCGAGCGCCGCGGCGCTGACGCATAACCCCATGGGACTGGCCCGGGCGCTGGGGAAGCTGGCACGGGGCAATGAGGCCATCCCGATGGACGCGGAGCCCTCCACGGCTCACATGTTCATCGTTAGCCCGCTCAGCGGTAGGTCGTTTGTCAACCTGTTCAGCACCCACCCGCCACTGGAAGCACGCATCGAACGCTTGGAGAAGATGGCGCGTGAGGGCGGAACCGGATAGGTCTGGCCAGACAGCCGTCGGAGGAGCCGCTCAGAACTGGGCGCGCTCCTCCACTGTCTCATAGATTGCCGCCACGTTCTCCGCGGGTGTCTCGCGGTCCAGTGACCAGACGCACAGCGTCACCCGCGGCGCCGGGCTGGTGTCATCGAGCACGCCCCGGATCATCTCCCCCACCCCGTCTGGATTGCCCTCCCTCAATGGCACCGGGTCGATGAGCGGCTGCAGGTGCACGCCGGGCATGAGTCGCGCGCTTTCGGCAAGATCAGTCCCCGGTCCAAGCTGAATGCCCCCAAGCTTGGGGAGCGCAGCGAAATCCGCCAGCAGGTGGGTCGATCCCCCGCACGAATGGTACTCAAGCGCCTCGAATTGCCACGCAATCTCCTGGTTCATCGGCAGCACGACGTCGCGGTACACGGGCTCGGACAGAAGCGCTGCCGAGCAGTCCCCGATGTGCAGGTGCGTTAGCCGCGACCCGACTTCCCGGGCCAGCCTGCTCGCCACTGCCCACTGTATCTGCCAGACCTTTTCGAAGATCACACGCGCGTCTGCAGGCTCCAGCACCAACTCGATGAACAGCTTCTGTCCGCGCAACTGGTGCGCGGTGGTGTATGGGCTGTGGATTCCCAGGTGGCCGGCTGGGGGGGCGGTTGAGGCGGCGCGGCCTCCGCAGCAGTCTCGAACACCAGGCTGAAGGGCTCCAGCGCCGTGCCGTTGGCGGCGCTGCGAAAGCCCTTACGAGTGGGGCTATTGAGGCCGATGCCGTAGGTCTTGCCCGGCGCGACCTTCGCCCGCACCCGCCACGTCCGCGGGTCTTCGAACCACGGGTCGCCCACGAGTTCCGGGACCTCACCGCGCTCGGATGCCACCAGCGACCATTCATTGACCATCGGCTCGCTGAACTTCACCTCGATGATCACGTTTGGCCCCGCGGTATTGCAGCTACCGGCGGCGGGCGAGGTGGAGACCACCCGAGGCTGGGCCGACGCGCCCAGGCAAAGCAGCAGTGCGGCGAGGACCAGGGCGGCTTGTAATGATCTCATTGCGGTGCTCCCCCTGTCTCGGATCTGGTCGGTCACGACAGTCGCACTGGAGTCAGTGCAGCGTTCCCAGTTCCCGGCCTAACTCCCGCTCCAGTTCGCCCATCTCAGCACTCAGTTTTCCTACGAGGCCATTGGAATGGTCCAGCAGCCAGCAGCCGGGGTCGACAGAGAGCCGCGTCACCGGGCCTGGGACGCTGATGGTCAACTCGGCCTGCGGGCCGGTCAGCCAGAGCCCATGTCGCACCGTCCCGTTTGCGGTCTCCAGCGCGAGTTCCACCGGCAGGCGGAAACTGCCGGGCGAAGTCTGCCACTCACCGGAGTCATCGGCATCCTGCACCGTGACCTGGGTGACGCGCACGCGAGCCTGATTGCCCACCATCCCAAGGACTTCCGCACGCACCCACGGCACACCCGTCCCGTAAAGCCACTGCCGAAAGAACCAGTCCAGCGGCTGGCCATAGGCGGCCTCCATGGCCGCCTCGAACTGTCTGCACTTCACCGCGCGTCCGGCGTTGTCCCGTGCGAACTGGTGCACCGCCGACATCCACTGCTCATCGCCCATGATGTGCCGCAGCATGTGGAGAATCCAGGCGCCCTTCTCATACAGCAGCGGCCCACTGTCGGACTCGAAACACGAAGTCTCTTTCGCCGGGTCCATGGAGTGCATCAGCACCGCGCCGGCCTGTGATCTCATGGCCTGGCGCAATCCATGGGGCCCCTGGATGTGCTCTCGCCACAGGGCCTGGGAATATGTGGCGAAGCCTTGCGCAAGGAACTCTGTCTCCGTGCAGGCGATGAGCCCGCCCCACCAGTTGTGCGCCATCTCGTGAGTGACGAACTCGCCGTCGAAGGGCTCCGTGAATGTCCTTTCCTGAAGCATGATGAAGGACTGGTCCCCGTGCCCTCCGCCGTACAGGTCAGGGATCTCCGCCAATGCGAACTTGTCGAATGGGTAGGGCCCGTAAAGGCGTTCCAGCAATGCGAGGCTGTCGGCGGCCTCGCGGACGAACTCAGGGCCGCGTTTCCGATGCTTCGGGAAGAGGTAGGTCTGGATGGGAACGCGCCCGGCACGGTCCTCATGGAGTTCGTACAGGGCCGCGCAGAAACTGATGCCGATGACCGGATGGGTGATCTCCCAGGCAGCCCCGTCTTCTGAGCGCCGGCCGGAACTCAAGTACGTCCAGCCGCTGGGGACCGCGATGCGCAGGCGCGCGGTGGCGCTGTCGCCCCAGACATTGGGGTACCAGCCCGCCTCGAAGCGCACATAAGTGCCTTCGGGGCCGATGTAGTCCCGCACTCGATTCCCGCTTTCGCCTCCCCGAGGGCCGTTGATCTCCCCCGAGTACTCGATCTGTAGACTGAAGCGCTGCCCCGGGGCGAGCCTGGCAGGCAGATGGACGGTCACAGCGCCCTGCTCGTCGCGGTCGTACGTGAGACCGGCCCCCGTGTCAGCATCCCGCAGCGCAGTCACCGCAAGGTTCCGGCGCAGGCTGAACTGGAGAGTACCGGTTGCCTGCAGCACCTGCCAGTCCACTCGCACACGGGCGTCAAGCATGTGGGTGTCTGGGGAAATGGAGCAGCTGATGTCGTAGTGCTCAATCTGGGCGCTGGCGCCTTCCGGCCAGGTGCCTGGCGGGGGGCGGGCTGGACAGGCATTGCGCCAAGCTGAGCAGGAGGTTGAGCAGGGGCTTTCCCGCAACCCAGCAGGCAAAGAAACGCGCAGAGCGAGGGGATCCGCAGCAGTCGGCCGTACCTCTCCATCGCCACCAGTCCTTCCAGCCTTGCTCGGAGGGGGCCCCGCTACGATGGGGGTACCCTGACGCCGCACCCCTGCCCCCGCACAGGTTGCACGCCTCAACCGAAAGTTGCCACAGTCTGCACTCCAGGCAGACGACAGCGGCTCTTTCAGCC
>JAGPGE010000268.1 GCA_018056145.1 Armatimonadota bacterium | reverse complement strand
CCTGTGCGGGGATGATGATCTTCCCGGCCCGAGTGCGGATGATCTGGGAGCCCACGTCCCCATGAAGATCCCGTTCTTGCCATAGTAGACGCCATCAAAGGGGTTTTCGGGTGTGTGCCCCTTCTGGATAACCTGGTCGTCGAAGAGGTACGTCCGGCCGCCATCGATAGACACCCGGTAGCGCAGGTAGTACGTCTCCAGGGCAACGGGCGGCTCAATGATGTTCGGGTCCAGTCCGGGCGTGTCCATGGAGGGCACCACGCGCACGATGTTCCCGTTGGACCAGTCCACGAAGATCGGGAAGCTCTCGCGGCGGTAGCCGTGGGGCAGGTTGGCGTCGAAAGCCGGGCTGTCCGCCCAGGTCTCCCAGGTGACGCCATTGTCCGGCGAGTACCCTCCCAGGCGCACCATCTCTAGCCCGGTGGGCTTCAGGTATGTCGCGTACATGAGCGACGAGTTCGCACGTTCCCTGCTTTCCTCAAGTGTGAGCTTCACAGGTCGGTTCAACTCCTGGGCTCCGGCGGGGGCCAAGGTGATTGCGATGACTAGCGCGAGTGTGACTACAACCGTGGATCCGTGCATTCTGCATCCTCCGAGTGTGTATCTCGCATCAGCGGCCCGGCGCCCGTCCCGCCGTCACGCTCTTTCCGCGAGCGCGCAATACCAGCGCGGGTTGCCGAACACGCGGCGCAGTGTCTGGTTGAGGCGGCGCCGGGCCACGTAGTAGGCGTTGTAAAGCGACCCGCGGTTTGACAGCGGGTAGACGGGTTGGGATGGGAACCTCTCGCCCGTGATCCTCCAGCCGGCATCCCCGAGGAGCTTGCGGCAATCGCTCAGGCTGAAGCGGTGGATGTGCCCGAAGTTCTCGCGCCACGGCCGCAGCTTGCCCCCGAGGGGTATCTTCACGTACAGCCGCCGGGAGACGCGCCGGGCCTCGGCGAACAGCCGGTCGGGCTCCATCACGTGTTCGACAATATCCACGGCCAGCATGAGATCGAAGGCATCGTCACGGATCGGCAAGCGCAATGCATTGGCACGCAGCCAGGCCGTCTGCAACCCGTCGGGAACGGGCTTCGCCGTCCCGGCTCGCAGAATCGGCCCCGACCAGTCCACGCCTACGAGGCGCCGGGCATGGGCCAACTCAGCCACAGACCGCGCGATCTCACCCATCCCGCAGCCTACGTCAAGCACCGATTCTGCCCGGTCCCCGCCGAGAAGCGCGGCGATGTGCTCCACCTTCCAGTCAGTCAAACGCAGATTGCAGCCCGGATGTTCGTTCTCGTAGTACTCCAAGAGGGCGTGTTCATCATCTCCCTGGGCGAGCTCCACAAAGTCCACGACACTCCCTTGCAGCGGATAGTGCGCCCCGCACACCGCGCAGGTCAGGGCATGGTTGTCGGCGGAAAGCGGACCGCCATCCTTCGGGCACTGGAGAGCTTCCAACATGGCTTGCTGCATTGCCGTCGCGCCGGCCTCCTGTTGGCTGTGTTCTCTGTCCGCAGCAGACGTTCCCGGGGTCCATCAATCAATTGCATCGCATCTTTCCGCGGTACTGTAGCGCACAGCATCTTAACCCGGACAACACACAATCCAAACAAAGACTCTGTATCTAGATAATAGAGGCCGATCGGACGGATCCAGTCTGCCGGCCAATGTGGTTCTGCCGACCTTAAGGAAGGATGCTGACGACCATGTATCAACGGCGCCGAGGTGGTTTCACACTGATCGAACTGCTCGTGGTGATCGCGATCATCGCGATCCTGGCTGCCATTCTTTTCCCGGTCTTCGCCCGTGCACGCGAGAAGGCCCGGCAGGCGTCCTGCCTGTCAAATATGAAGCAGATGGGTCTAGCGTTTCTCATGTACGCTCAGGATTATGACGAAATGTTCCCGGCAAGCAGCTGGGGTCATCGGCACTGGCTTTTCCTCGTGAACGCCTATGTGGGCGGCAAGCCCCAGAACTGGCAGAAGATGGCCGGAGGAATCTTCTCCTGTCCCAGCGGAGTCCTGCTTCAGTACATCAGCTCTCCAGCGCAGATTACACCCGAGCCCGCGGCGTCATGGGGCCTGGTGCTCAACTCCAGCGGCCAGTACCCATACTGGGCGAGCTACGCGGTCAACGAACACGTCACCGATGAGTGGCCCGCGCTGGCCGCGTGGGAAGACCCGGCCGGCTCCTTCCTCACCCTCGAAGGGACGGACAGCGACATCGAGGGCGACGAGCTGGACGAAATGCGCTTCGACCACAATGAGGGGGCCAACTTCACCTTCATCGACGGGCACTCCAAGTGGCACAGGGCCGAGTACCACAATGATCCCACCGATGCCGCCAATTGGGTCTACCCCCCGACCGAAAACGCGGCCGGAAATGACTGGGGACCTTGGACGGCACCCGCGGGAGACTGAGCGCGCCCACGGGACGAATACCAGGAGCGCCGTCGCGTCCAACGGCGGCGCTCCCGCCAGTCACGGCGCCACCATTTCGAAGGAGACGACTATGTTGGCCAAGGCTCTTGTGGCCGTTCTCTTGATTCCCGCTTGGGCATTCACGGCATGGTCCCAGCCCGTTCATACAGTCAAGCCGGTGCTGGCAACGGAGTCCGTGTCTGCCGACGCCGACGATCCCGCCATCTGGGTGCACCCAACCGATCCCACACTGAGCCTCCTTATCGGCACCAACAAGGCGAAGGCCCCCGAAGGCGGATTGGCGCTGTTCGACCTGAATGGGAGGCTCCTGCAGACCGTTGAAGGCATCGACCGCCCCAATAATGTGGATGTTGAGTACGGAATGGTGCTCGGCGGCACGAAAGTGGACATTGTGGTCTGCACGGAGCGTTACAAGTCCCGTTTGAGAGTATTCGCGGTCGATCCATTGGACCGACGTCTCACCGACGTCTCTTGCCTCGAAGGCCTCACGGTTTTCGCCGGACAGGAGGGCGAAATGGCGGCGTGCATGGGTGTCGCGCTGTACCGCCGGCCTTCTGACGGGGCCATTTTCGCGATAGTATCCCGCAAACAGGGGCCCTCCGGAGCCTACCTGTGGCAATACCGCCTTTCGGACGACGGCAATGGGCGGGTGCGAGCGCACCAGGTCCGTCAGTTCGGGAACGTTAGTGCAGGTGGCGAGATCGAGGCGGTCGCGGTGGATGATGAGCTGGGGTACGTCTACTACGCCGATGAGGGCTACGGAATCCGCAAGTACCATGCTGACCCCGAACATCCTGACGCCGGAACGGAACTGTGTGTCTTTGCCAGAGACGGGTTCACGGGTGACCGCGAGGGCATCGCTATCTACAACGCCCACGACGGGACCGGCTTGATCGTGTGTTGCGATCAGATCAAAGGCGACAGCAAGTACCACTGCTACCTGCGCCAGGGCGAGCCGGGCTTGCCGAACGACCATACGCGGGTCGTCAGCGTCATCGCAGGCGGCGCGGATGATACCGATGGGATCGAGGCGACCAGCCGGCCGTTGGGCGACCGCTTCCCCGCGGGCCTACTCATTGTCATGAATAGCCGAGATCGCAATTTCCTGGTCTATGACTGGCGCGATGTGGCCCCCTGATATGAAGGGGCGTCTTCGAGATTAGCTCTTGGGCCTCCTGCCCTACAGCCCGCGACGGGCTGTGAGGCTACGACAACGGCCTGCGGCATTGCGGTGGCTGGTCGACAAGGGTACCTTGCCCGAATGAAATGCCCCCACCCACTCCTCGCGGTCAGACCCCTGATGTGAAGGTTTGGCTCGTACTGATTGCGTTTTAGTGCTATTGTGCAGCCGGCTGGCTCGCCGTGGGCTACCAGCCGGCGGACTCTTTACGGAGGTGGCGGATATGCGCTCATCTGCGGCGTTCTGGCGTGCGGCAGTCTGCCTTCTGACCTTGCCCGTATGCGCCCGCGTTTGGGCCGACCCCATGAACCCGAACACTGACTGGTTTCAGAAAGCCGGCTGCGGCGTTTTCGTGCACTATCTCGTGGGGCTGCAAAACGGCGCCGGCTCCCTTCACAGCTTCGGCAAGGAGACTTCTTGGGACGAATGCGTGCGAGAGTTCGACACCGAGCGTTTCGCTGACACAATGGCCGAAGTCGGCGCGGGCTACGTGATCTTCACTATGCTTCAGGTCACGCGCCACTTGATCGCCCCCAACGCCACCTTTGACGAGATCACCGGCTACAAGCCTGGAGAGGCCTGCGCGACCCGGGACCTCGTGGAAGACCTGTATGCATCCCTGAGCAAACGCGGCATCCCGCTCATGCTCTACTGGACCGGTGACGGGCCGCGAGCCGATCCGCAGGGCGCAAAGGCTTTCGGCTGGCAGCAGCCGGTCACGATGGAGTTCGTGGAGAAATGGGCCAGCGTGGCGCGCGAGTACGGCGAGCGCTACGGAGACAAGGTGGTGGGCTGGTGGGTGGACGGCGCGTATCCCTTCATCGGGTACGACGACGATAAGCTGGCGGTCTTCGCGGACGCACTCAAGGCTGGCAATCCCAACCGGATAGTCGCCTTCAACCGGGGCGTGGACCCCCTCGTCATGTCCTACACGAAGCACGAGGACTACACCTGTGGCGAGCAGAACTCCTTCTTCGACATGCCGTCGAGCCGTTGGTTGGACGGCGAACAGTGGCACATATTGTCCTTCCTCGGGCCAAGCTGGGGCCAGCCGGGGACCAAGTACAGCAAGCAGGAACTGGCTGACTATGTGTTCGAGGTGGTACGGCGCGGCGGCGTGGTGTCCATCGATGTCATGCTGTTCCGCGACGGCTCGCTGGACCAGTCCCAGATGGAGATGCTCAAAGCCGTGCGCCACGAACTGAACACCGGCGCCGCCAAGCCGCCGATCCCGCCCGGAAACCTCGCCTACCGCAAGCAGTCGCTGCTGCTGAGTCTCGATGGTACCCACGAGCTGCTGGTGAACGGTGGCACCGCTTTCCCGCGTCTGGGCGTGGACGGCAACCTGCGGACCGCGGCCGTTGCGGGCGGCGAATGGCCCTGGACATACGAGGTCGACCTCGTAGACATCGTCCCCGTCCGTCGGATCAAGATCACCTTCGCAAGCGGGTACGCCACCCAGTTCGACTTCCAGCTATCCACGGACAGACAGAACTGGCAGACCGTTGCCGCGAAGTCGGACCACGACGGCTCGCCCTTCGAAGCCACCTTCGAGCCGGTCACCGCGCGCTACGTCCGCGTGCGCTCCATCAAGCCAGACGGCCCCAACCAGCCCGGAGCTCAGATGTCCGTCGCCGAACTAGAGGTCTACCAGTGAGCGGGAACTCCGCGCAAAGCAGGCCAAGGACGTTCGTAGCGGGGCTGTGTCTCGCGGTTGGGATGACGCTGATGTGCATACTCGCCTTCGCCGAACCCGTGCCGGTACCCGTGCGCACCTACGCCCAGCAGGTGACGTTGACTTTCGTCTCCGAGCAGGACGCCCGGGAGTCGATGGGCGCGTACGAGCAGACGCCCCGATTCGCGCAGGTCTATGACGACCGCAAGTGGGCGTTCTCGGCGCGCTGGGACGACAACCAGCCCAACAGCCTGAACATGCGCGAGCACATGGCGAAGTTCGGTCTCAAGGGGACCTTCTACCTGAACAAGACCGATGACCAGGGCAGGTACGGCAGGGACTTCGCCCTGCGGCTCATGCAGGACGGGTTCTCCATCGGCGGGCATACCCAGAGCCATCCGAAGCTGCCCGAAGTCGCGCCCAACGTGGCGTTTTGGGAGATCATGGCCAACCGCATCGAGCGCGAAGCGCAGATCGACGGCCCCATGAACTCCTTCGCCTTCCCCTTCGGGCAGTACAAGAGCGACGCGAACCCCCTGGCATTCGAAGCAACCACGCTGGCGCTGCAGCGCTCGGGCTACCACCACAGCGTGTATCTCGACTTCGCCCGGAAGAACCCCTTCCTGGCCGAGGGCGAGTTCTCCACGGTTTTGCAGGTGGTTCCGGGCGACCGGGTGGTGGATGCGGACACCTTCCGCGAACGCCTGAACAAGGTCTTCCAGTTCGAGCAGGCTTACGCGCAATCATCCCGGTGCATTTCGCTGGGAGTCCACGCCTGGCAGCCGGCTGAAGAGCTGGACAAGCTGGACACGCTTCTCGCCGAACTGGGCGGGAAACCCGACTGGTGGTACTGCAACCAGAACGAGTACGCCGCCTATCACCGCCAGGTGCGCAGTGCGCGGCTTGAGCCGATCCCAGGAGATCAGGACCCACGAGTGCGGCGGTTCGTCCTCCACCGGCCGGAGCCGGCGGAACTGGGCGACAATGTGCCACTGACGTGGGTGATCAGAGGCAACGCGGTGGAGAGTTGCGCCGTGGACGGGCAGACCGTGGCAGTCCGTCATGCCGACGGGCGGTGCGTGGTGAACCTGCCCCACTCGCAGGGGCACGGCGTGCCGGTCCGGGTGGACCACGTGGAGATCTCCGCGGATTCCGGGCAATTCGCCACGCCAGCCGAGTTCCCCGGCATCGCAGTCCGCCTCGAGCCGCACCCCGATCAGGGCCGAATTGCGCTGTCTCTGACGACCAGCGCGGACAACCCACTTGGGAATGTCCGCGTGACTTTCCGATTGCCCATGCAGTACCGCGAGGGCGTGCTCGCCGCCGATCTGGGGGACATTCCAGCCGCTGCAGCACGCATCGCACAGGCTACCCTTCCACCGGTGCGCGAAGACCCGGCGTGGAGCCAGGGCGCGGCCTACTGGGTGGCTGAAGTTGATTTCGTCTCGCCGCAAGGCCCCGGCCGCATCTTCGTCACGATTGGGCCCTGATCATTCTCGCCCCGGATAGGGCAGCGTGCCCTCGACAACCACGGAGCCATCTTCCGCGTAACTCACCGCGTAGGGCCAGGAGATGCGGCCCTGCGCGGTGACGATCATCGCCTCGCGTCCGCCTGGGCCGGGAAGCACCTTGGCGATGTACCACCACGGCGCGCCCGGAATATCCAGCTTCCAGTCCCCGACCGGCCGGTACGGACCCTCAAGTGTCTCGCCGATGAAAACCGCATTGACCCGGGCGGGCATGCGGGTGATGCCCGTCATCTCGGTATAAATTTCGGGTATGCCCTCGTCGTGCGCGCCGCCGAAGTACAGATACCACCGGCCGCCGTGCTCCCACATCTGGGGCGTCTCCAGGCGCTCGAACCACTTCGGGTAGGCCATCACCGCCGCCGATTCCCAGTTCATCATGTCCCGCGACCGCATGAGGGTAACGCAGCCCGCCTCGGGAACAGGCGCGTCCACATCCCGGGAGTTGAGCGCCATCCAGTACCAGCCATCCACCGGCTCGGGGAACAGGTACGGATCGGCCAGGAACACCCAGCGCACCGGCTTGCCCTCCCAAATCGCCTCGTGCACCTTGCCGCAGGGCACCACCGGTCTGTCGCCCACTTTCTCCCAGCGGAACAGATCGTCGCTCACCGCCATGCCCACCCCGGAGACCTTTGATCCCCGCGCGGTGTAGGCCATCCACCACTTACCATCATGGCGCGCGATACTTCCCGTGGCAATCGAGATATCATTCCACGTACCCCTGATCGGAAACAGCGCTGTGCCGTGGTCTTCCCAATGCCACAGGTCGCGCGAGGTGGCGTGCCCCACGTTGGGGAATCCCGTGGCCGCATCGCCGCCGTGGTCCGGTCTCTGCAGGAAGAAAGCGTGAGTCACGTCGCCATCC
>JAGPGE010000267.1 GCA_018056145.1 Armatimonadota bacterium | reverse complement strand
GGTGTATCTCAAGCCACCGGGCAAGCCCGCGGTGGTCGTGGGCGAGTATGCACTGAAGGACCTCGCCGACGGCGCTGAGACTTCGCTGGACATTGATGTGACTGACGAGTTCGCGGGCGACGGTCGTTACATCCTTGGACTTGAGCAGGTGGACACCGGAGCGTACTTCGCGCTGACGCAGGCGACCCTCAGCGAGAAGGGCGAACCGGTTGCGTCCTGGGAGGGCGAGGTGCAGTCACGCCGCACCTTCGGTCCCCCGGTGCTCGCGGTTCTCGATGTGGGCGCCGGGCAGGCTCGGAGCCTGGAGCGCATCGTGCTTCTGCCCGGCGACGTGGACCGCGTGCAGGGCGCACCGGAGATCGAGGATTTCAGGGCCGACCAGCCGCCCTGCATCGTGGGCGAAGGGCACGTGGAGTGGTGGTTCGACGTGCCGATTCGGTCGGCGCACAGGGTCTACATGCGCTACGCCAGCGCCGGGTTGCGCCCGTGCGACATTGTGGTGGATGGCGTCGATGTGCACCCCTTCCACATGGGCGCGCGCAATAGCACAGGGCGCACCATGGCGCAGGACGCTTTTTGGGAATACCAGGGAACGGTCACGCTTGAGCCGGGGCCCCACTGGTTGCGAGTCCAGAACTACCTGCCGGACATGGTGGCGCTGCGGCTTGATCCCGTGGCGGAAGCCGTCCCGGCGCGGGTGCCGTGGAACAGGTTCAAAGTGCCCGGGGGAGACTTCCTGAGCAAGGCTTCCGGCTGGGTGGCCCGCACTGACTTCGGGAAGCCAGAAGAATCGTCCGCAAGTCTGGATGCGTCGGGAAATGCCCCGGAGTTGCACTTCGCGACGCGGTTCGCGAACACGAATGAAGACGATCTCTTCGCCGGCGATGCCGTGCGCTTCGTGCATGACGGCGCTTGGGACCTGGAGCCTTTCGGCCGCCTGAGTTTCGAGTTTCGCGGGCAGGGCACAGGGCACGTGGTCGCCCTGTGGCTGGTGGATGCCAAGGGCGATGAGAAGCTGCTGTGGCGCAGGAGGGACAACTCGGCCGAGCCGCAACAGGTGAGCGTCCCCCTGTCCTTCGAAGGCAATAGTGTGTTCGACCCTGGGCGCGTGTCGTCGGTGTGCGTGCTGCTTGACGAGGCCAATATGCGGGCGGGCGAGGTAAATGACTTCGGTTGCGCGATCGTTGCCCCCAGGTTCGAGCGGCGAGACGTCATCGCCCAGCCTGACGGCTATGCGGTGGCGCTCCAGGCGGCGCGAACGATGCTGCCCGACATTGCCGCGAGTGTGCCCGCTTTGCTTGCTCCAGCATTCCGCCCATGGACGCAGCCCGTGGTGCCGGAGGAGCACCCGCTGTTCGCGACCACCGAGCCTAAGCCGGTAACCCGGGGTGTCCTGGGCGACGACCTGCATTTCACCGGGGCGCGGGATATCGCGGTCCGAGCGCTCGACGATTTCCATGCCCACTATGACTTCGGGGACATCTGCTGGCCGCACATTGGCATACTGCCGCAACGCCGGAACTATGAGGACGACGCGGCGTACGCGAAGGCCCTCGAAGACATGGAAGAGCGGCTGCGCGAGGTGAGACGCCGGAACCTGATCCTGTGGGACATCTGGGGCTACGTGCCCTTCGGCGAAGCAGGCCCCACGCCGCGAGTTGAGCCCGAACACCATGAGGCTCTGCTGCGGGTGTTCGGCGACCGCTTCCTGGGGTACGACAATGGTGAGCAGGACGGGCGGTACATCGGCGCCTACGCGGACCGTGGGCAGCACACCAACCGCAAGGAAGGCTGGGAGGACTTCGTTCGTTGGGACGAGGGTATCTGCAATGACAGCATGAACTTCGTGAACGCCACCGGCTCCCTCAACTTTTCCCACTACTACGGCGAACGCGGCGCGCGGACGCTGGGCCTTGAAACCGCTCAGGGGCTCCCGAGCGACACCCTCATGTTCGCGTTCCTGCGGGGCGCTGGCAAGCAGTACGGGCGGCTTCTGACCCAGGCCACCTCGATCTGGAACCGCTACGGCTACAACATGTACCACGACCGGCGCAACGAGAACCCAGGCGGTTACGGGCTCGGGCCCAACAAGGGCTGCTCCCTTAGCCTGCACAGACGCCTGTTCTTCCAGAGCTACTCCGGCGGTGACAGCATCGTGGGCAGCGAGACCTCGCAGTTCACCGCCGACCGGCTTGAGAACGGGGCGCCGGAACTCAGTCCCCTTGGCGCCCAGCACCTCGCGATCAAAGAATGGGTGAAGCAGCACCCGGATCGCGGGGTCATGCACACCCCGGTGGCGTTTATGCTGGACTTCTACAACGGCTGGAACATGCCGCGCCACCTCTACCGGGGGGACAAGTACAAGATCTGGGGCAAGCTGCCCTATGAGAAGGGCGACTACCTGATCGACGGGATGTTCCGCATGATCTGGCCCGGTTACGAGGACTGCAGTTACCTGCGCAATGAGCGCGGGTTCATTACGCCCACGCCCTTCGGAGACATCTTCGACGTGCTCAACAACCGCTGCCACCCGGACATCATCCACCAGTACCAAGCGATCATGCTCCTGGGTGACGTGGAACTCACGCCGGAAGTGATCGCCAATCTCCGGGCTTTCGCGGAAGCTGGCGGAGACCTCATCACCGACGCGAAGCACGCGCGGCAGCTGCCTGGGGAACTTACCGGGGTGACCTGCGGCGACGAGCAAAGCGGGGTCCTGTCCAGGCGCACGGATACCGGCCGAGTATTCGCGGAGCAGCCGTACACGTATACCGTACTGGCTCTGAACGGGGCGCAAGCGCTGCTTGTGAATGAGCGTGGGCACGCGCTGATGACGGTAAACGCGGCAGGTCAGGGCCGGGTGATCGTGGGCGCGGCGGACTACTGGATGACCGACCAGCTTGTCTACAGCGTGCCTGAACTGGTGAACATGGAGCCGCCTTACACGCTGCTGAAGGGCGTGCAGTCGGTGCTCAGCGAGTACTTCGAGAGCTTCAGCCCGGTGACGTGTGACCCGGGTGGGCTGAACTTTCGGGTGAACTGTTTCGCGAATGACCCGAAGCATCTGTTGGTGAGCCTGACGAATAATGAGCTCTTCGCGGACTGGGACGGAACGGTCACGGTGCGCCTGGGTGAAGTGGCGCAGGCGAGGGAACTGTGGAGGGACGCGCCGGTTGGGATGGACGGCAATGAGATCAGCCTGCGCGTGCCGGCGGGGGATGTGGCGGTGGTTGATGTGAGGGTGAGGTAAAGCCGCATCAGGAAGGCGCGTCCAGTCGCCGTTTCGGTCGTGGTGTATGAAATCGGTGAGCTCGTAGCGGGCTTGCCCGCGACGTCGTTGACTTGGACCGGGAATACGGGCGGCGCGCGGCCACTGCGCCAATCCTTGCAGGCGAGACGCCCGCGCCACGCGGAAGAGAGTGCGCCCTGAAGGTCAGCGTACCCTCGCGGCGAAAGGCCGCGCGTTGACCGCTGCCAATCGCTGTGCTTTCCGGAGGTCTCCCCATGCCCGGCATCACCCACTTCGACGCCTGCTGCGTTCTCGGCAAGTCCCTGCGCACCCACGACAGCCTGCCCCATGACAAACCGCGCCTGCTCGAAGCCATGAATCACTTCGGCATCCACGAGGCCCTGGTTCTCGACAGCATGTCCCTGGCAAGCAACCCGATGGCCGGCAACAGGCGCATCCTGGAGATCACCCGGGACGAGCCGCGCCTGCACCCGGCCTGGTCACTCTTTCTGCCGCACAGCCGCGAGTTCCCGCCGCCTGCGGAGATCGTGGCGCAGATGCGCGATAGCGGCGTGGGCGCTGCCTGGCTCATGTACCGGCACTTCGGTCTGCCGCTGGATGACTGGGCGGTGGATGAGTTGCTGGAGCCATTCGCACAGGCGCGCGTGCCCCTGTTCCTTTCGCCCGACAGCACCATGGAAGGCGGGATCGACCGTACCGACTGGACCGGCGTGGTGCGCATCTGCCGCCAGTTCCCGACACTCCCGGTGATCGTCTCCGAGAGCCGCATTTACCGCAGCCAGCGCGCGCTGTATGAAGCCCTGGCGGCGTGCCCGAACCTGAAACTCGACCTCTCTTCGGTCTGGCTGCATCACCGCGTCGAGTTCATCTGTCGCGAGTTCGGCGCGGACCGGCTGGTATGGGCCTCGCACCTGCCGGAGCGCACTCCAGGCTCGCCGCTGATGCAGTTGAACTACTCGGACATCAGCAAGGAGGAGTTGGCGGCCATCGCCTCGGGCAACCTGCGGGATATGATGAGCTGGAACCCGAACGTGCACTACGTAGATGATGTGCAGTTCCCCGAGCCGACCGACGCGTTGCATCGAATGGTGCGCGATCGCGAGTCCTTCCGCGGCGAGAAGTTCTACGACTGTCACGGGCACATCGGCTGGGCCGATCCGTACCATGTGGTCAACGACACTCCCGCAGACCTGGTGGCGGAGATGGACAAGTTCGGGCTGGACGTCTGCACGGTGTTCGGGATGCAGATCATGGGGGACAACGACTTCTCGAACGATGAGACCCTCGAAGTGGCGAACGCCTACCCCTCGCGGTTCCTGCCCTTCACTTTCATCAACCCGAACTACGGCGAACAGGCGATGCTGGCGGAACTGGAGCGGGGTCTGTCACTGGGCATGAAGGGTGTCAAGCTGCTGCCCAGTTCATACGGTGCGTATCCGGTGGAAGGCCCGGCGATTGAGGTGCCGGTGCGTTGGGCTCACGAGCATAGACAGATCATCCTGAGCCACACCTGGGGCAGCGCCGCTCGCATACGCGATCTGTGCACGCGGTACCCCGACGCCTGCTTCATCGCCGGGCATTCCACTCCCGAGTTCGTGGATGTCTGCCGCGAGGTGGACAACCTGTTCATCTGCACCTGCCCCTTCCTAGCGTGGAACCAGACTGAGGAGTATGTGGCGATGTACGGTGCGGACCGCATCCTGTTCGGATCGGACCTCACCGACCTGCCGATCTCGTGGGGAATGGGGCAGATCCTGTACGCGCGCATATCCGAGGCGGACAAGCGCTTGATCCTTGGAGGAAACATGCTGCGGATCATGGAGAAGTACAACGCGTGGCCGAAGGGGTGGAAGTAGGTGTAAAGCCAGGGCGCCACTGCTTCCGGCGAAGCCGAAGCAGTGGCGCCCTGGCTCAGGAGCACACCATGCGTGGCATGGTCTGGCGCCCGGAAACTCCACCTACTTCATCTGCGGCAGGATGATCCCGCGCAGGATGATCTTCTGGCAGAATAGGAACACCAGGAGCACAGGGATCGAGTTCACGATGAAGGACGCCATCACCACATACGGCGCCCCTGTCAGTGTCTGCGAGAACTGATAGGTCCACACCGCGATGGTCCAGATCTTCGGATCCTGGGCCACGATGATCGCCCATTCCCAACCGTTGTAGGCCGCGATAAACGCGTTCAGCATGCCCACCGCAAGAATCGGCTTGACCAGCGGCAGCGACACCCGGATGAAGATGAGCCACTCGGGCGCACCGTCGATGGTCGCCGCCTCGTACAGTTCCTGGGGCAGCGAGTCGAAGAACCCCTTGAGCAGAAAGATCGTCATGCCGTTTGCCGCGCCGGGCAGAACCAAGGCGGCGAAGGTGTTCAGCAGGCCCAGGTCGCGCAGGAGCAGGAAACCGGGGATCGCCGCCACCGCTGCCGGGAAGGCCATAGTTGCAAGGCAGAAGATGATGATCTTGTCTGATCCCCGCAGGCGGAACCGGCTCAGCGCATAGGCCGCCAGCGGGTTGACGGTAAGTGCGATGAAGATCGCCAGGCAGACCAGGATCACGGTGTTGCGCACCGCCAGACCGCGGTGGATCAGGTAGTCAATGACCGCCACGTAGTTCCCGAACAGGTTGTCCAGCATGAAGGCGCTCTGCTTGTTGTCGAAAGTGACCAGCAGAGCCTGCCCGAAGGGAATGCCAAGTTGCTCAACTGACGCGAGATCCATCCCGTAGGCGTCATTGATCGCCTTGAGGCTGCCGTGGCGCTTGAGCGCGAACTTCTGGAAAGCCTGTTCGGGCAGGGTGTCGCGGATGCGCCACTGCTCCACGGGGACGTTGGTGCGCAAGAAGTCCATCCAGACCCGTCCCAGCGGGCCGCCGGGGACGGTGGGCGTGAGTCTGATGTCCGACCACTTCAAGACCGGATCCCAGGTCTGCCCGGTCCCGGCGAGGACGCGGTTCAGGTAGTCGATACTCGGGAAGCGGTCCTGCAGGAACTTCTGGAACTCCGCCTGCCTGCCGGCCACGCTGATCTCGATGTGCCGCAAGGGGAAGTCGGTCATCAGGAACTGCCGCCAGAGCGCCACCTGTTCCGCCGGCGCGTCATCAGGCACCGGGAAAGGCAATGCAGCCAGCTGCTCGGGTGTCAGTGTCTCGTCGTGCTTCGCGACGTAGTCCTCCCAGATGAATCGCAGTGCCGCTGGCCTGAGATAGCCGGCGTATGCGCCTTCGCCCTTCAGGTACGGTGTAAAGCGATTGGCGCGGTAGTCCTTGCGGAACTCCAGCAGGTCGTCGTAGCGCACGTCGAGTTCCGGCGTGTAGCTGGCCTGGTCGATGGGCTCGCCGCTCCACTCGCTGGCATTCACCTTCGCGAAGTCATCGATGGACATCTGCCAGGCCTTGTTCAGGTTCTCCAGGGCCTTGTACCGCGTGCGCAGGAAGGGCGCCACATATCGGTTGTCGTAGGCCAGGATCGTCTCGCGCAGGTCCCAGGTCTCCATGAACTGTGCGTAGTCCCGCGCGGCGGTCTCCAATTGCTTGCGCTGTTCAGGGTCTCTGAGACGCGCAAGCTGTTTTGCGGCCCAGGCATCGCTGTTCTTGTGGTCATCGCCAATCTGGCTCCAGATGGTCCAGTCGGCGGGCAGGTCCGGGAAGTACGCGCGCACCTGCCGCAGTGATGCCCGGTGCGCCGGCGGGAAGTATGCGCAGAGCATGTGCATGAAGCGGTCTTCGACCGACCAAGCGTACCGGGGCAACGGGTCTCGGCGGTCGTAGTCGAAGCCGTTGCTCACCGACCCCGTGAGCATGACCATGAAGGGGTAGACCATGGTGATGCCGCCGATAATCAGGGCGATGTAGATGCCCCCGATCACCACACGACCCTTGGGCGTCTTGCGGTCGATATCGTTGATGATTGGCACGCGTCAGTCGTCTCCCTTCGCCTGGCGGAAGTCCACCCGGCGCAGGATGCGGAGCTGCATGTAGGTGAAACCGATGAGAATACTGCCGAGAATCCAGGCGTACGAGGTGGCCAGTGAAAAGCGCATGTTCACGTACGCCTCCTGCCATATGGCCATCCCCATGACCATGGTCTCCTTGCCCGGCCCGCCGAAGGTGAGCAGGAAGATGGAGCCCATGGACTGGAACGTGGCGATGAACGCCCCCACGAAGTTAATGAGCACCAGCGGTGCGATGGTGGGGATCGTGATGTGCCGGATGCGGCCGAGGATTGTGGCGCCGTCGAGGCTGGACGCCTCGTATAGCTCCTCGGGCACGGACTTCAGGGCCGCGAGGTAGATGAGGCTGCTGATGCCCGCCGCCGCCCAGACGCTGGGAATGATGACGCAGGCCATGACCGTGTGTGGGTTCCCCAGCCAGTCCACGGGCGGCAGGTCCCACAGGCCGAGGATTGGAGCGAGCACCCGGTTGAT
>JAGPGE010000266.1 GCA_018056145.1 Armatimonadota bacterium | reverse complement strand
CCGTGCGCTTCGCTGCCACCGCCGAGATCAGCACTGCGCTGTCCGTCATGCTGGCCGAAGGCGGCGAGGATGGACCGCGCTACAGCGCCTTCATCTGGTGCGAAGGCGGGGAATGGGCCGAGTATGAGATCGGCATTGATGACTTCCACTACGACCGCGACAGCGGAGAAGACCCCGACGGCAAGCTGACCCCGGAGGGCATCGAGGCAATCGTGATGGTGGACGTCGGCTGCTTCTTCCGGTTCCTCGCTCAGCAGAACCCCATGTTTCACGTGGCGCCTGCTGCCGAACAGGTGCTCATGCTCGACGAGTTCGAACTGTCCACCGTCGAGCCCGAAACGGGTGAGACGCAGGAGGGCACGGTGCTGATTCAGGACTACGCCTGGCCGATGGGTGGGGTCGTCCTCTTGGGGGGCAAGAATGTCAAGGCATCGGCAATCACACAGGACGAAGCGGGCGAGGCGGACCACGCGCTCAGGATCGAGTATGAGGTCCCGTCACAGACAGTCTTCGCCCTTGTGCATCAGGTCAGGCCGGGGTCCCTGGCGGACGTCAGCAAGCTGCAACTGCAGGTGAAGTCGGAGAAGGCGACCACCCTGTTCGTGGATCTCGAGGAACGCACCGGGCGCGGTGCGGAGAAGAAGGCAAACTACAGCGCGAGCGCACAGGTGAATGCCGGGGATGACTGGCAGACGATCGAACTGCCCATGACCGAGTTCAGGCGAGGCGATGACAGCATGGATGAGAACGGCAAGCTCGACACTGAGCACGTCGTGATGGCCATGGTCATTGAGGGCAGCGCCCTGATCAACCAGGCGGACGTGAGCAATGTTCTACAGGTGCGCGAATTCGTCGGGCTGAAGTAGAAGGCCCGGAGGGTATCACTCCTCGCCCCAGGGCTTCGTATCGACCAGGTTGTCCTTGATGACGTGGCCCGGTCCTCGGCCGCGATGATGGCCGCGGCGGAGTTGTGTCTCATGATGTTCCCGGTCACGATCCACGTATCGCAACCGCGCCCCAGCACCAAAGCGCTTCGGTGCTGGGTGGTCGGTGGGTACCAGCTGGAAACCTGGTTCCTGCTGAAGATCGTGTTGTGGGCATCATAGGCGACCACGGCATCATACTGCCGCATGTTGCCGGCGGAGTTTGTGTGGATCATGTTACCGGTGATGGTGTTGAACCGGTTCCACTGGTCGGGCTCCGACGGATTGCCGATGATGATGCCGTTCGTCCGGCTCTCCTCAAAGCGGTTGTTCTCGATCCGGTTGTAGTCTGACCCTGGCCCCAGCGTCATCGCGACATCGTTGCTCCAGTGGTAGTTGAGGCTGTAGCTCCTCGCGGACGAGTGGATGAGCGCCGCGCCGATGCGGGGCTTCTTCCGCCAGCAGCCGAACTGGTTCCCGATGATGTAGAAGTCGTTGTTGTAGAAGCTGCGGAGTTGCTCGCCCTCATTGTCGATGAGATGTCGGATGCGTCCCTGCGCGAGCAGCTGGCGTCGGTGCTGATGAGTGGGGTGAGCACCCGTCGGCGGCCGCGAGCCTGTTGGAGGGGCGGGGGGGAGACCTTCACGATCAACCGCCTGGGGCTTACGCCGAGACTACGGCGATGCTTGGCGACAACGAACGTGATCGAGAGCCCGACGGCGGGAGTGCGCCTGCGGACGCGACGGGTGACGAACTGGCGCAATGGGCAGATGGTCCCACGGTGGGCCGGCGGCGTACCTGGAGACGAGAAGAGCTTCCTGCGGATCTTCGGCTACCGGGACCTGTGGGCATTGAAGGCGGTGCTGGACGAAGATCACGCTAGTGAGGAAGTGATGGTGGCGTAGCAGGAGAAGTACACTGCGCCGTCGGCACTTTTGACTAAGTTTGGGGCATACTCTGCGAGTATGGGCTTTCACTCACCGAAAACGGCCCCCAGGTGTGGCGCTGGCTCAGCGGCGACAAGGAAAACCTCCCGGCGGAATCCCCAGCGAAAGAAATCCGTCTCGCGGTGCTGCGCGACGGCACGACGACGACCTACGAAGCCGCGCTGCCGTGGTCATCGCTGGGTCTGGCGGGCATTGGGCCCGGCAGGACCATCGGCTTCGCGCTGGCGGTGAACGATGACGATGGCCAGGGCCGCAAGGCAGTTCTGTGGTTCGATGGCATCGTCCATGGGGAGGATCCGGCGCGTTTCGGCCGGCTGACAATGCTCGGAGACTGATGGCTGATGACACCGGACAGGAGAGGAACGGACCCTTGCGAAACGAGATACTGATGCCAATCCCTTCCGTACTGCTGGCCCTGGCGCTTTGCCCGCCCGCCGGAGCTGCGCCGAAGTTCGAACGCACCACCCACCCGGACGCCCAGTGGTTCCCGGAAGCGGGCCTGGGCCTGTTCATGCACTGGGGAATCCACAGCGTCGCCGGAATCCAGCCCTCCTGGGCGATGATCAAGGACTACCCCGCAGGCGCCGATCCCCGCTTCCACCCGCCCGATAAGTATTACGCGCTTGCGAAGGACTTCGACCCTCAGAATTACGACCCTGACAAGTGGATGGAGGCCGCCGCGGAGGCCGGCTTCACCTACGCGGTACTCACCACAAAGCACCACGACGGCTACGCCTTGTGGCCCACACATTTCGGCGACATGAGCACCCGGCAGTACATGCGGGGCCGGGACCTGCTCCAGCCATACGTGGACGCCTGCCGCAGGCACGGCCTGAAGGTCGGCTTCTACTTCTCGCCTGTGGACTGGCATTATCCGGGTTTTCCCGTGGGCGATGTGGACTTCGACTACAACAAGCGCGGCAAGCATCCCCAGCGCGACCCGGAGCAGAACCAGAAGGACTTCGACGCCTTCTACGAGTACACCATCGGGCAGCTTGCCGAACTGCTCACGCGCTACGGGAAGATCGACCTGCTGTGGTTTGACGGCATGGGCTGGCCGGGGATCAAGGACATCCGCACCGAGCAGACCCTCCAGTGGGTGCGGGACCTGCAGCCCGGCATCGTCATCAATCCCCGCTGGGGAGGCGTGGGCGACTTCGGCACCCCCGAATGGAACTTCCCGGACGGCCGGCCCTCGGGCTGGTGGGAGTATTGCATCGCGTGGAACGGACACTGGGGCTACAACCCGAAGGGACGCTTCCGGCCCACATCCTGGGTGCTCGAGACCCTGGTCAAGTGCCGGTCATGGGGCGGCAACTTCCTGCTCAACGTTGGCCCTGCCCCAGACGGCACCATGCCCCAGGGCTTCTATGACCATGCCGCGGAACTGGCAGGGTGGATGAAGCACAGTCGCAAGTCGCTCATTGGGGCCATGCCAACCCCCGGCGACGACCGTGCCAATGTGCCCATCACCCGCGGCGAAGGCGTCTGGTATCTCCATGTCCTTCCAGGTCACACGGGCAATGTGGAGGTGTTTCCCCCGGCCGTGCCACTGCGCGCGAGACTCCTGGCAACCGGCCAGGACCTGCCCTTCCACGGGGCGGACGGCAGGCTGATCATCGAGGCGCCCCCCGAGAGCGTGACGGGGCTGGATGACGTGATCGAAGTGCTCTGGGAAGGCTGAGCGGGGGACCGGCCGGCGAACGGTCCCGCCGGCCACGACTGCGGCGTGGTTCACCTTCAGCGCACGGGTGCGGGAGAGACAGAGAAAGCTGCTCCCTGACCGCAGTCACCGCCTCTGGCAGGCCCGATTCGGCATCAGTTGGTCGCCGGGCCCTTCAGCCGGTCTGCACAATGCTGCAGGATGTCCCACTTGTCCTCTAGGTTCATCGCCTCGTGGATGTCCACGCCGTCGAAACCATAGCGCAGGCAGTGTTCGGCGAATTCCTGCAGCTTGGCGTCCATCGCAGCGCGATCGCCCTGCAGCCAGTCCACGAACAGGTACAGCTTCGTCTTCCCGCGGCAGTAGTCGCCGTATTCCCTGGCCATCCAGCCGAACAGGTCCTGGCCCTCCGCGAGCTTGATGTCCGCCTTGCTGCGCCAGTACCCGTGCCCCGGCGAGGACGGAAGCTCATAGTCCGCCAGGTTGAAGGCGTCCGCGACGCCCTCGTCCACCAGTTCCCTCCACAGGTTGCGGTAGCGCGCCACCACGTGTGACCCGAAGTGCGGGTCGGCGCACAGGGTCGTGTACTCGCCCAGTTGCAGACCGACCCACAGTTCCTTGCCCCGCCCATGGCAGGCCTGGGCCAGCTCCCGGTACAACTGGTTCATGGCCTCACCCTTGATGGTGTGCCAGGCCTCTTTGTCGAACTCCTCCGCCGTGCGGATGTCCACGCCGAAACGCCTCTGGTACTCGTCCACGATCGGCTGCTCGAAGCCGTAGTAGTCGTCCTCGTGCGCATTGGGCAGATGCCGCGAATGGGCGCTGGTGGAGCAGTGGATGCCGTCCGCGCCCAGGTCCAGCAGTTCATTGGCCTGGGCCACTCGGAACGCCCGGGCTTCCGGCCAGGCATAGCTCATCAGGCCGTGGAAGCGGGTCTTGCCGTCCCGGGCCGTCCAGTGGCAGTGGGGGTGTTCCTCCAGGAACTTCGAGCGGTACCCGGGCACGCCGTCATCGAAGATGTCCAGCCAGATGACGACTTTCATGCCCCGCTTGTGGCCTTCGCGGATGAACACCTCGGGCGGGTTGAAGGCCTCGATCACCTTTCGGTACTTCTCCGTCCACGCCTTCCCGGTGGGGATGTAGTCCTCTTTCAGATTCGAGGGCTTCGCGCGGAAATCTTCCTCATCGAAGCGGATGGGGTAGCTCAGCTGTGTGCGGTACGGCAGCAGACCCAGGAACCCCATGCGCAGCAGCATGGTCTCGCAGCCGTTGGCGTGAAGCTGATCGACAAGCGTCACCACCTGCTCTTCGGTCATCGGCTCGGGCCGAATGTACACTTCATCATTGAAGTCGATATCCACGATCAGCTCGGGCTTCGCGGTGGCCTGGACAACGAGCGCTGCGAGCAGGGCCAGGGCGAACAGGGCGGCGCTCATTTCGGTCTCCCTTCATGTGGCGCAGGTCATGACCGGCGGTGATCTCACGCGCTACCCACCTTCCGCGCGTGCTGTGTTGTCTCCTCCAATGGGCAGTGCGTCCGCTGTGCAGGATTTGAGCCCGGTTTCGGGGAAGTCCAGGTCGGTTGGGTTCCCGTTGGCCTGCGAACAACCGAAACGAAGGACGCTTCGATCGATGACGACCCGCACTGGCCACCCGAGCAGCTCCGCGCTTTGCGCGCTCTTCGCACTGACTCTGACAGCGACAGTCTTCTCCGGGAATAGTCCCGTCGCCTCGTGGGCCGCCGAGAGCATCGACGGAACCGCTGTCACCGATACCACCGGCAACGGCCACCATCTCGCGCTCAAAGGCGCCTCGGCCGAGCAGTTCATGGGTCGCCTTTTCCTGCGCACCGGGCCCGGGAAGTGGGCTGTGGGACCCGCTCTGGGCGACGGCTGGCCTGCGTTCTCGCTGGTCGCGGTAGTTTTCCAGGAGCTCCACGAGAGTGCCTACTCCGGAATCGTCGGCCGGGACATGTACGGCGGTCCCGACGGCGATGTGTTCGGCATCATCACCGACCCGCAGGGCAGCTGGGTCGGCCGTGTCACCACGGATTCCGGGCAGACTGGTGTCAGCGCGCCGATCGTGCCCGGCTGGCACCAGCTTGCACTGACCTATGACGGCACGTCCGCGCGACTGTACGTGGACGGTGACCTCGCGGCGGAGTCGACAATCAGCGGCGCTCTCGTATCCCGTCCCAAGACGCCTCTCACTGTAGGCGCCTACTCGAACTTCAGTGGCCCCTACTCAGGCGGCTTGGCCGTCGCGGAGGTCTATGACCGTTCTGTGTCCGGGGATGAGCTGTCTTCCGATTGGTCACAATGGCAGCAGAAACACCCCGCTGCCATGGAGTTCGGGTTCGCGCAGGGGAGCGATGTGCACGTCACCGATACGAAAAGCGTGGAGATACTCAATGACGCGGTGGACATGATCAACGCTGATCCGTACGTGGCCTTCAGCCTCTGGCTGGGTGACCTGACGCAGGATTCCGCGTCGGACGCCATGGCCCTTGCGCGCATGGGATTGGATCGCCTGCGCAGGCCATACTATGTTCTGCGCGGGAACCATGATCTCGCGGGGGCGTACTTCGAGCGCGAGTTCGGCCCCCTGAACCGTGTCTTCGAGTACGCTGGCTGGAAGTTCATCCTGCTTGACTCCAACCCGGAGACCGAGCCCATCGGCGGCGAGCGTATCGAGTGGCTTCGCGAGCTGCTCAAGGCCACTGACCCGTCTCAGCCCATCGTCCTGTGTACTCACCACCCGCTCTACCCCAAAACCCGCGCATACCTGGCTCCCGGCGCGGCGGACGTGATCGCGCTGTTCAAGGGGCACAATCTCAAGGCCGTGCTTTCGGGGCATTACCACGCCAATCAGGAGGAAGTCGTCGACGGGGTGCTGTACACCACCACGGCCTGCCTCGCGACCACTCGCGGCAATCACGACGGCACCACTGCCCGCGGGTACCGACTGTTCTATTGTTCAGGGGACACAATCACCACGCAGTTCGTGACTGTGCGCGACCCGCGCCCGTAACCATAGCCGGCACGGCAGGCGCTGATGGGGAGTTGTCGCCATAGGCTCTGCCTCAGTCCTGCAGGCGGAACCGAAACTGTCGCCTGGTTCGCGCATCCTCCGGTGTGTCCGCGCGCACGCTGAAGGTGTGCGCCCAAGTCCCGTTGCCGGCGTCATGGTCGGTCTCTCGGAATTCCGCACCGGGCGCTCTCGTCCAGGCTTCCGCGGCCCTTGTCTCGAGGATTGCCGCCCCCGGGCGAGATAACTCGGCGACCGTCACCGGCACGTGTCTCAGGTCGCCTTCTAGGGAGAAGTCCGCGCGGTCGCCTTCAGCCCGAATCAGCGGGGAGCGCGTGCGCTCCAGCACCACAAACGGCCAGAGTTCGCGGGTGAAATGCTCCGGCTCAAGCTCGAGCGCATGCGGGATTTCGAGATGATTCGCGCCGGAGAACCCGTACCCACCGCCAATGCGCCCGAAACAGGGCTCGCCTTCTAAGATCGGCTTCCGGCCAGGCCGGGCGGCGAGAATGAGCGCGAGACAGTCCGGCCAGGCGATCGTCTCGAACCGTGCGTCCAAATGGGCCGGCGGCCGTCCTCCGCTGCGAAAACGACATCGGTCACGTCCGCCCGCTGCATGAACCTTCCTGATTCGATGAGTCTCGGGCCATCGAACTGCGTCCATCTCCCGCCGCCTGTGCATCGGTAGGTCTTCCCGTCCACCACCATGCTGAGTGCGAGATCCGCGGGGGGAAGGCTGCGCAGGATGCTGTTGTCTGCCTTCGCAGCCCCGGCACAATCCAGGCCCGCCGACACTCGGCCGAAATGCGGAACCTGGAGTGTCTCGGTATCGAGCGCGATGGCGTAACGCCCCGTCTGAATGCACCTCAACCACGGTGCCTCCGGGGTATGGGATGGGAAACCCTCCGCCCACCACATCAGCGCAAAGTCTTCCGGACGCGGCACGTAGTCGCCGACCGGCGTCGCGCCCATGGCGAGAAAGAGCATGGCCTGGATTCCCAGCATGTGGTGCCTCCAGTGGTGTCAGGAACCGGGCCCGGCGACGGGAACCAGCCTCACCAGCGCCAGGCGCATCCCCAGCCCGTTACCCTCGACAGGTCCGGTCGAAATCTCGTGCGCCCCGGGCTCCGGGAAGTCCAC
>JAGPGE010000265.1 GCA_018056145.1 Armatimonadota bacterium | reverse complement strand
GTATGGCCGCTCGGCGAGCCCCAACGACCCTATGAAGCTGCGCAGGACCTTCAACATCCCCACGCGATTCTTCGATAACGGCTGGCAGGATCTGGCCTACCCTATCTGGCGCCACGGGGAGTCCGGAATCCTCAACACCCCGGAGCTGGTGGGTGCCGGGCCGGTCTACGCGGCTGACGTCTTCTGCAAGCCGTCGGTGACGCGCAAGCGGCTGGAGGCGGAGGTGGCGCTGACGAACCCTGGGGCGCAACTCCAGGCCGGTGAGTTGCGCTGGGAAGCGGTCAATGAGAAGACCGGCGAGGTCGAGAAGACCTTCGAACCCACGCCCTTCGCGGTCGCGGCCGGAGAGTCGCTGACGCTTGTAGTCCAAGGCGCCTGGGAGAACCCGAAGCTCTGGTGGCCGGATGACCCGAACCTGTACTTGCTGCGCACCAGCGTTGTTATCGGCGGCGAGACGGTGGACGTGGCCGAGACGCGCTTCGGGTTTCGCGAGTGGGCATGGGACGGCCGGGATTTCAGGCTGAACGGGCTTGTCTGGCACGGGTGGGCCGACTGTTTCACCGCGTCGGGCAAGGAGGAGTGGCTGCGGCTGTACCACGAGTTGAACCAGAAGATGATGCGTTTCTGGGGCACGACCTGGCAGGGGATGCCGCCGGAGGAAGCGCTCGACTGGTTTGACGAGAACGGGATCATCGTTCGCCGGAGCGGCATGCTGGACGGCCAGGCAATCGGGTACTTCGCGGTGGAACGCGACGAGGACCTGAAGAAGCTGTTCGGCACCGAGATCAAGATGGAGCTCCTCGGCAACTGGAAGGACCAGGCGCTGGCGTGGGTAAGAGGCGAGCGCAATCACCCGTCGGTCATGATCTGGTCGCTGGAGAACGAGTGGTTGTACATCAACTGCATCAACCTCTACGGCCACCTGATGGACGAGTTTGAGGCGGTTGTGACCGACGTGTCCAATGCCGTGCTCGCGCTCGACCCGACCCGCCCAACCATGGTGGATGGCGGCGGCGCGACCAAGGCGCAGACCCTCCCGGTGCACGGGGATCATTACGTGGTGGGCAAGCCCCAAGAATACCCGGACCTCGCTTACCAGGCCAATCCGAAAGGCGGCGGGCGGGGACGCTGGGAGTGGGATCAGCAGCGCCCGCGGTTCCTCGGCGAGGACTTCTACATGACCGGCAATCACCCGGAGGTCTCCTACTTCGAGGGTGAGAGCGCTTTCGCGGGCAAGCCGGTGCGGGGCGTGGCGATCTGGGAGCGCATCCTGCATGAGGGCTACCGCTGGGCCGGATACGGGGCGTGGCATTTCTGGTTGGGCCAGAATGACACGGACAGGACCCAGTATATCGCCATGAGCCCCCGGGCGGTTTTCTGCCGCCAGTGGGACTGGACCTTCGAATCCGGACACCAGGCGCAGCGCACCTTCGGCATCTTCAACGACAGCCGCTTCGAAGACCCGATCACCTTCAGATGGGCGCTGAGTTTCGACGGCAAGCAGGTAGCCGGGCGTGAGCAAGAATACGCCATCGCGCCCGGGGAGAGCCTGAAGTTCGACGAGACGATCCAGATGCCGGCGATCACCGCGACTCGGCAGGAGGGCGAGCTCACCCTGACCCTGGAGGTCAAGGGTGAAGAGGTGTTCCGGGACGCGAAGGCGGTTTCGGTCCTCAAGCCCGTCGCCGCGGCGGGCATTGCGGGACTCAACGCGGGGAATCTCGCGGTGTATGACCCGCACGGCGCAGTCTCGGGCTTCCTGAAAGACCTGAGCATCCCGTTCGCCGCCGTGGATTCCCTGGATGCTCTGCCGAAGGGGACGAAGGTGCTGGTGGTGGGCAAGGACGCGCTGGATGCCCGAGAAGCCAGTTCGAGCCGGCTGGCGGCGCTGGCTGCGCGGGGCATGCGCCTGGTAGTGCTGGAGCAGGAGCACCCCTTGCGGTACCAGGGGTTACCGGCGGAGATGGCCGCCGCGGCTAATGCGGGGCGCACCGCATTCGGTGAGGACCTGGAGCACCCCGCACTGCGCGGCCTGCAGCAGAAGGACTTCTTCACCTGGGGCGCGGATCGGCTCGTCTATCGCAATGCATACGCCAAGCCCGGCCGGGGCGCGCGTTCTCTCGTGCAGTGCGACGACAACCTGCGCTTCACCGCGCTGGCCGAGGTTCCGGTGAACGACGGCCTTATGCTCCTGTGCCAGCTGCAGGTCTGTGATCAGATCACTGCCAACCCTGTGGCGAAGCAGCTTGCCCTCAATCTGCTGGATTACGCCGCAACGTACAAGCTGGAGTTCAGCCCGGTTGCGGTGGCGCTGGAGGAAGGCTCGCAGGTTGCGAAAGCGCTGGACGCCATGGGACTTGAGTACACGAAGGCCGCCGGGCCCCTGGAAGCGCTGGCCGCTGACGCGGTGAAGATCGCGGTGGTGTCGGCTTCCCCGCAGAACCTGAAGCTGCTCGCGGACAACCTGGAAGCGGTGCGGCGGTTCAACGCACGGGGCGGAAGTCTGATCCTCTGCGGCCTGACTCCCGAAGGCCTCGCTGACTACAACACTATCGTGGGCGTTGATCACATGATCCGCCCCGGCAAGCGGGAGCGCGTGGTGTTCCCGCCAGTGCGCGACCGGCTCATGTCGGGGCTGACAACCGGGGACGTGGTGCTCTTTTCCTCGGAGCGCATCTTCTCCTGGACCGAGGGCAACTACGTGGTGAGTGACATGTTCACTCATGTGGTTGATTACGACGAGGTCGCGTCCTTCGGAAGCTCGCCTTTCTGGGCCTACGACAATATCACCAACGGGTTCTTCTCCGCCGACGGCTGGCCGCTGATCATCAACTTCCCGATCAACAAGGATAACTCGCCCTACGACGTGACCATCACGCTGCAGAAGCCCCAGGCCATCCGCGAGTTCACCTGGGTTGGGAACACCTTCTACTATCCGCAGAACCGCGTGAACCTGATCTTCGACGGAAAGCGGGATGAGGCGCTGTCCTTCGCGGTGGAGCCCAACGCCGAGCCGCAGACCTTCGCAGTAGACCCGCCGCGCGAGGCGAAGGCGGTGACGGTACAGATCGCGGAATGGACCCCGGTACAGGGCAAGGCGCCGAACATCGGCATCGACAATGTATATCTGAAAGCCCAGCGCTCGCCCGAGTTCTACCGCGATGTGAAGCAGATGCTCAATGTGGGCGGACTGATGCACTATGTGAAGGGCCCGGGGAACATCGTCCTGTGCAATATCAACTTCAGGGACACCGAAGACGTGCCCGAGAACGCAGTGAAGAAGCGGAACATCCTGGCGGCGATCCTGCGCAACCTCAAAGCGCCTTTCGCGGGTGGTGAGGCGGTGGTGGCCGGCGCGGACCTTCAGTACACGCCGGTGGATCTGTCGAAGTACGCCAATCAGTACCGCAACGAGCGCGGGTGGTTCGGCGACCCGAAGTTCACCCTCAAGGACCTGCCAAACGGCCCCCACACCTTCGCGGGCGTACCGTACAACGTCTACGAGTTCGCGACTTCGCCGGTGTTCAACTGCATCATGCTGGGCGGCGACAAGGTACCCAACGACCCGCCGCGCGAGGTCAGGGGCATCGCGGTGAACCAGAAGGCCGACGCCCTGTTCTTCCTGCATACCGCGCGGCTGGATGCCCGGCGCAACGACCGGGAGATCCGCGAGGGCAAGCAATATGAGACGCTGCGGTATGTGGTCAACTACGCGGACGGGCAGAGCGTGAACGTGCCGGTGTTCGCGGAGATCGACATCGAGCACTACCGGCAGAAGGCGCCGGCTGCAATTCCGGGCGCGCAGATCGCCTGGACTCGCGAATATGAAGGCACCGAGTTCTCCGCGGTGCTGTATTCGATGCAGTGGAATAACCCACGACCGGATGTTGAGATCGCGTCGGTGGACATGTTGTACGGCGACCAGCCGCGCGGCGTTCCGGCGCTTCTGGCGCTAACAGCCGCGAAGGCGGAGGAGTAGAGATATGACCGAGAGCAGGTGCTGTGGCGCCTTCTACCTGATCCCCCACACCCACTGGGAGGGCGCGGTTTTCCAGACTCGCGAGGCCTACCTGGAGATGGGATTGCCCAATATCCTGCGGGCGCTGGCGCTGCTCAAAGCCGACCCGGACTACCGATTCACGCTGGACCAGGTGTGCTATGTGAAGCCGTTCCTCGAACGCTACCCCCAGGAGGCCCCAGCGTTTCGGCGGTTCGTGAATGAGGGCCGGCTGGCCATCGTCGGCGGCACCGACACGATGCTGGACGTGAACATGCCCGGCGGTGAATCGTGGGTGCGTCAGGTGCTGTACGGCAAAGGCTACTTCCGGCGGGAACTCGGCGTGGACGTGACCGTGGGTTGGCAACTGGACACCTTCGGCCACCACGCCCAGATGCCCCAGTTGCTCAGGCTCTCGGGTCTGCGCTCCTTCTGGTTCTTCCGCGGCGTGCCGAACTGGGACACGCCCGGCGAGTTCCTCTGGGAGGGCATTGACGGCACGCGCATCCCCGCCTTCTGGCTCCCGGAAGGCTACGCGGTGAGTTACGGGTCGCCGAAAACGCTGCCTGAGTTCAGCGCGTTCATGCAAACCCGGTATGACGCTCTCGGGCGCTATTCACCCGGACCGCTGAGAGCCGGGCCGGGCGGAGCGGATGTCTGCGCGCCCGAAGAGCACCTGCCGGGACTGGTGCGCGAGCACAATGCCCGTTCACAGGATGGCCTACAGCTGCGGCTCGCGACCCCGCTGGACTTCGAGGCCGCCGTGAAGCTCGGGGACAATGCGCCAGTGGTCTCGGGCGAACTCAATCCCATCTTCCAGGGCATCTACAGCAGCCGCATAGAGCTGAAACAGCAGGCCCGCCGGCTCGAGACCTTGCTCACAACCGCCGAGAAGCTCGGGGCTCTCCTGTGCGCGCTGGGAGAGCCCGTGTGCGACGATCAGGTGTGGGAAGCCTGGGAACGCGTGCTGTTCAACCAGGCCCACGACCTGATGTCCGGCGTGATGACCGACCGCGTATATGAAGACACACTGCAGAGCTTCGACTTCGCGCGCCGGATCGCCGAGAAGGAAGTCGAGACGCGCCTGCGCCGGTACTGCGAACTCGTGAACACCGAAGGCGAAGGACAAGCCCTGGTGGTGTTCAACGCGCTGGGTTCCGCGCGGACGGATGTGGTCACCGCGACGGTCGGGTTCGCGGATGTCGGCGTGCGGGCGCTGCGAGTGCTGGACCCGGATGGGCGCCCGGTGCCCGTCCAGGTCACGGGAGAAGAGCGACTCGAATGTGGCGGGCTGGTGGAGGCGCGCATCGCGTTCATCGCGCGGGACGTGCCGGCGCTTGGTCACCACGTTTACCGCATTCTGCCCGCCGAGCCGGATGATCCAGGTGCTGCGAGGCCGGGAGAAGTGGGAAGCACGGGCGTGCTGGAGAGCGACCTGTATCGGGTGGAAATCGACCCGCAGACCGGCGCGATCAGCAGCATCACGTGCAAGGCAGATGGCCGGGAGGTCCTGCGCGCTCCGGGGAATATCGTGGTGCGCGAGGAGGACCACGGCGACCTGTGGGAACCCTACCGTCCACTGGACGGCGGCAGCCGGATCGCAATGAAAGAGCCGCACCCTATCCCGCCACGGGGGCAGGCGCTATACAGTGATGAACAGCGGGGCGAAACCGGGAACGGCATCAGCGGCCCGGTCTTCTCGGAGTTCACCGTGGCGCACCCCTTCGGTAACGAGGGACGCTTCCGCACCACGGTGCGCGTCTACAACGGGCTGCCGCGGATCGAGGTGCGCACTGAACTGCTCAATGACGAGAAGTTTGTGCGCTACCGGGTGATCTTCCCGACCACAATCGCGAGCGGCGAGAGCGTACACGAGATACCCTTTGGGGCAATCACGCGACCTGAGGGCATCGAGTTCCCGGCGCAGAACTGGGTGGACTGGAGCGATGGAAAGACCGGTCTCGCGCTGCTCAATCGCGGCCTGCCAGGGAACGCGATCACGGATGGCACGCTGGTGCTGTCACTCCTGCGAAGCACATGCATCGTCGCCTACGGGTTCGGCGGTGGATACGGGCCGGGGATGTCATCCGATACCGGTTTCGAGTTGGGGCGGGAACTGGCCTTCGACTACGCGCTGGTGCCTCATTCGGGTGACTGGCGGCATGCCGGGCTGGCCCACGAAGGGCAAGCGCTCAACTGCCCGCTCATGGCCTGTTCAGCGGACAATCACCCGGGCCGACTCCAGGCCTGCGGTGGCTTCGCGCGGGTCGCGCCGGGGAACGTGGCGCTCTCGACGCTGAAATGCTCTTACGGGGATGCAGTCGCGCTGAGGGTGTATGAGGCACACGGGGAGGCAACTGAGGACGTCCGCGTCTGCCTGCCCGACGGTGTGGCGAAGGCGCAAGAAGTGGACCTGCTGGAGGACCCACTGGGGGAGGTCCAGGTGATTGAGGGCGAGGCGCGGTTCAGCTTGCGGCCCTTCGAGATCAAGACGCTGAGGTTCCGGTTGCCCTAATCGAACCGCGACACCGGCCGCGGGCGGAACACAGCGAAGGCCTCCGGGCACGCCCCAGTCAAAGCGCAAACAGATACCGCTGGGTGACTTCGTCCGCCGTCAGCGCGCGGTCGTAGATGCGCACCTCGTCGATCAGCCCGCCGAAGTTCCCGCCGTGGCAACTCGGGTACTCGAAGTTGCCGATCATCACCGGGTACGGGTTGGGGTTCGGGAAGCCCACCCGCGCGCGTTCGTCCTTGAGTTCGCCATCGACGTACATGCGCAGAGCGGCTCCGTCCCAGGTGGCCACAACATGGGTCCACTTGCCGGGTTCGGGCGGAGTCTTGCTGGACACCCTCGGCTCCCAGTTCACAGCGGGGGTGCCCACGTGTACGAAGAAGGAGATGCGCCCGCCTTCCGGCTGCTTATCCAGCCGCAGGAGATACTCGTCGTTCTTCGCGATGATGATGTGCGACCGGTCATCGGGAGCGCCGGGGCAGATCCAGGCTTCGAGAGTGATCTGCTGATCGAGGTTGAGCCACGCCCGGCGGCCCAGTCGCACCGCGGCATCTTCCGCGGCGAAGGACAGCGCGGTCCCGATCTTGCCGGGCGCCCACTGGGGCGCGGTGATGCGTGCACGGTGCCCGAAGGGTGATGAATCCGCCGCATAGCGCCCCTGGCCTTCGTCGAAAGACAACGCAGCCACCGGCGGCTGCGCGGCGCAGGAGACGGTGAGACCGATCAGCACCAGGACAGGGAGCAAGGATCTCATACAGGTCACTCCGAAGGAGGCGAAGGCTCATTGCGCACGAACATAGAAGGTTCTTCGACGGGAGAGTGGGGGAGACCTGTACAGGTGACGGCCAGGACGAACCCGGAAGGCCCGGCATGATCACCAATCATCCGCGCATCCAGGACGGCAAGCCCGTGGCGTGGGAGGACATGCTCCACCCGACGGTGGAGAGCGCAATTCTGTGCCGCCCCGAGAGTGAGTGGACGTACTCGCACCACCCGCATGTTGCCTTCTTCCGGGACCGGTTCGTGACGATCTGGTCCAACGGGCGCGAGAACGAGGACGCCCCCGGCCAGCGGGTTCTGTGGACCACCAGCCGGGATTTCGACCACTGGAGGGAGCCGCGAGTGCTCGTCGAACCCCCGCTCATGGCCGACGGTCGCGAACGTCTGCTCACCGCCGGGGGCTTCCACCATCACGA
>JAGPGE010000264.1 GCA_018056145.1 Armatimonadota bacterium | reverse complement strand
GAACTGGGGCACCCCGGCGCTCATGACGCTGGGGGACACGGTGGTGGCCATCGATGGCTCCGGCACGGTAATCCGCGTGAGCGACGGCAAGGTCATGGCCCAGAAGCTCTTCCGACTGGAGTACAACGGCCCGGTGGTTGAGGGCGACGTGGTCTACTTCATCCAGAACGGTGGGAAGGCGTTCCGCCTGTCGCTCAGCGAGGACGGCGAGTCCGTGAATGCCGAGAAACTCTGGGACACCCATCCGAAGAAGGAGCGCTACTACGCCTGTCCGGTCGTCCATGACGGTCTCGTCTACGCGATCAACCAGGTCAGCGTGTTCAGCGCCATTGACGCGGCCACCGGCGAAGTCGTCTACGAGCAGAATCTGGAGTTCGGCAAGGGTACGATCTACCCGAGCGTGACCATGGCCGGAGAGTACCTCTACGTAAGCTCTGACAACGGCAAGACCGCAGTCATCAAGCCCGGACGGACCTTTGATCAGGTCGCGATGAACGAACTGGAGCCCTTCCGCTCCTGTCCGGTGTTCGTCGGCGACAAGTGCTACATTCGCGGGCTGAGCAACCTGTACTGCCTGGCCCCGATTGGCGAGGGGTAGCCGTGGCGATGCGCGCATATTCCCGCGCACGATTCGTTCGAGGCCGCTGCGCATGAGCGCTAACACAGGAACACAGGCGTCGCATCAGGCAGGAAGCGCGGACAGCATCAAACTGGTCCCCTCCGACCTACAGGTGCGCCTCGAGGTCCGGACGAGGGCGGCAGAACAGGCTGCCCCTCTCGTCCGTGACCGTCCGCCCGCCCGCTGGGAACTGGAACAGGCCGCCGGCGCCGTCCTCGCGGACCTCGGTCTGCCCCCGGACTTCCTGGGCTTCGCTATGGTCTGCGTGGACAATGCCTTCTGGCACGACGCCTATAGCGCTGTGCCTTTCCGCCGGCGATTGCTGCTCCTGCCCAAATGCCTGAACGATCCGGCCAACTGCGCCGCGGAGATCGACTCCGTGGGCCTACACTGCGCCGGCTGCGGTTGCTGCGAAATCAGCGGCCTGAAGTCTGAGGCCGAAGCCCTCGGTTACCAGGTTGTGGTGGCCGAGGGCACGTCCTCGGTGATCCTGAAGGTGCTCGAAGGCGAAGCGGACGCGATCCTCGGGGTCGCCTGCCTGGACTCGCTGGAGAAGTCCTTCGAGGGTATCGCTGACCTGGGCATCCCACACCAGGCGGTCCCGCTCCTCCGCGATGGCTGCCGCGACACCGAGGCCGAGCCCGACCTGGTGCGCGCGCTCATGACCGCCACCGCACCTGCCGGCGAGGGCGTGAAACACGGGTACCTGCCCCTCCTACGGCACACTGCTGACCTGTTTGCCCCTGACGCCCTTGCAGAGCTACTCGCGGCGCTGCCGGACCTGGATGCGGCGAGCATGCGCCCCGGGCACCCGCTTGCGCGCACCCGGGAGATCGCCCTTGACTGGCTGCTACTCGGCGGGAAGCGCCTGCGGCCCTTCGTGACCCTGGCAGCCTACTCCGTGGCGCGGCACGGTGACCAGGCGCTCGATGTCAACGCCGACCTCGAAGGTCTGATCCCGGCTTCCGTGCGCCAGATCGCGGTGGCGATTGAGGCCCTGCACAAAGCCTCGCTGGCGCATGATGACATCGAGGACCGGGACGATTTCCGCTATGGGGAGCCGGCCCTTCACAGGCGGCACGGCACTGCGTTGGCCATCAATGTGGGTGACTACCTGGTGGGCCTGGGGTACCGCCTGGTCTCAGCGCAGGCCTGCGAGTTGGGCGATGCCTGTGTGTCCGACATTCTCCAACGGCTGTCCCTCGCACACCTGCAACTGTGCAATGGCCAGGGAGCCGACCTCCTGTGGCAGGAGCGCGGCGGCGAGGACCTGCGCCCCGAGGACACTCTGCGCATCGGAGCACTGAAGACCGCGCCCGCGTTCGAGCTTGCGCTCTATGCGGGCCTGCGCCCTGCTGGGGTTGATGTGCCGGAAGACCTCCTGCGCCGCTTCGCGACCCTCGTTGGTGAGGGGTACCAGGTCCTCAATGACCTGCGCGACTGGGAGGACGAGGCGAAGAGCCGGAAGGGACCTGCGATGGATGCGCTGGCGCAGCGCCCCACGGTCCTCCGGGCATTCGCGTTGGAGGCCGGTGGTGCCGAGGCCCTGCGCGATGCGGCCGCGTCCGGAGATGACATCGCGCAGCGCGTACATAAGACGTACCGCGAACTTGGGGCTTTCGACAAAGCGGAACTTCTCTACCGGCGCCTGCGGGAACGGGCCCTGGACCTGTGCGACTCCTTCGAACACCCCAGCCTGCCGGCCCTCATGCGCTTCCTCGTTCGCAACCTCCTGCCCCTGCGCACCGCACGAGATCGGGGCTGAGTGCCCTGGCCGCCGCCACTCTCGACTTCGTAGACGATTTGCTGAAGGCCGGGCTGGCCCGCTTCAGCCCCGCGCTGCGCCAGGACGTGCTCAGGTACGTGCTCGCGCGCCACTCGCGCGACGGCGGATTCCCCGGCAGGCGCGGTGGGTCGGACCTATACTACACGGAGTTCGCCACGCGGGTCATGATACTCCTGGACTGCCCGCGCGAACATCTCGAGCGGGTGCTGGCGTGGTTGGTTGGGACGCGGCCCACCCCGGCGACGGTGGTGGACTGCTTCTCACTCCTGAACCTCCAGCGGATGCTCACGATGCGGGGTCTGAACTTCGCACCCGACCGCGACCAGTTGCTAGGCTGCATCGCAAGGTGCGCACTGCCATCGGGTGGCTGGGCGGGAGTTCCCGCGGGCCCATTGAGCGCCTATACCACGTTCATCGCCGCGTTGTGTCTGCAGATGCTGGACGAACCCGTCGACCTCCGTGCCGCGGCCGCAGCGCTGAAAGGCCTTGAACAGCCCGCGGGGGGCTACGTCGAGGCTGCCGGGGAACCCGTGGCGCAGACCAGCGCCACCGCCGCCGTCCTGTCTTTCCTGGAAGCCTCAGGGCTGTCCGGCCCTGGTTTACGGCAACCGGCAGCAGGTTTGCTGGCCTCAATGCAGGCGTCTGACGGCGGGCTCAAGGCGTGGGCTGGAGCGGCCTCAGGGGATCTCCTGTCGACATTCACCGCCCTGTTGGCACTGGGGCTTGCAGGCAGCGCTTCCTGCCTTGATCTGCCTGCCCTCGGGAGATTCGTACGCGACTGCGCCGGTCCTGGTGGCGGCTTCGGCGCATACCCCGGCGACCGGCAGACAGACGTGGAGTACACTTACTACGGTCTGGGGACCCTCGCTCTGCTTGCGGGGATTGCTGCTGGAGGATGAGAGAGATGGCGCAAGATGCCGCGGCAGTCAGACCCCTGAAGATTGTGTACATCGCCGCTGGAGCCGGCCCCATGTACTGCGGTGCGTGCGCCCGGGATATCGCCCTGGTGCGCGCACTCATGGAACGTGGGCATGATGTGACCGTGGTGCCCCTGTACACGCCGCTGCGCGTGGACGGCTCGAAGCCGGTCGAGACCGAGCCGGTCTTCCTGGGAGGCATCAATGCCTACCTGCAGCAGAAGTCAGGGCTATTCCGACGGCTGCCACCCGCACTGGACCGATTCCTCGACAACCCGACGCTTCTGCGCTGGGTCTCCCGCTTCGCAATCAGCACCGCGCCCTCGAAGCTGGGGGATATGACCGTCTCGGTCCTCGCCGGGCAGCAGGGGAACCAGGCGAAGGAAGTCGACCGCCTCCTGGAGTTCCTTGAAGCCATGGGGGCGCCGGATGCCTTCGTGATCACCAACACGCTCCTCACCGGCATCGCGCCGACACTCAAGGCAAGGTTCCACGCGCCGGTGCTGTGCGGCATTCAGGGGGAGGATGTTTTCGTCGACTCGTTGGGGTCCCCGCACCGTGAGCGCGCCTACGAGCACATGCGGCGCAATGCGGAATCCATCGACCTGTTCCTGTCGCCCGGAGACAGCTACGCCGACCTGATGGCCGATCTGCTCCAGGTTGGCCGCGAGCGCTTCCGCACGGTGCGCGCGGGGATTTCCACTGCAGAACACCGGCGACCAGGCCCACGTGTGCGCGAGCCGTTCACGCTGGGTTACCTGTCCGTGATCTGCCGGCCCAAAGGCCTCGATATCCTGGTGGATGCCTGGCGCAAGCTGGTGGGTGAAGGGCGTGAAGTGGTCCTGAGAGTCGCCGGGCGCGTTATGGACCCACGCTACTGGAGGCAGGTGGAACGCTCCATCAATGCCACCAGGGGCGGCAGGTTCGAGATCCTAGGCGAAGTGGATTTCCCGGGTAAGATCAGCTTCCTGCACTCGTGCAGCGCCTTCAGCGTCCCCAGCAGGCAGCGCGAGACTCGGGGCATGGCGGTCCTGGAGGCCCTGGCAGCAGGAGTCCCGGTGGTGGCGCCAGACGCGGGCGTGTACCCTGAAATGCTCAGCCTGGCGCCGGGAGGCATTCTCGTGCCGGGCGAGAACCCGGATGCCCTGGCGGCGGCGCTTGCGCGCCTCATGGACGACCCGGACGAGGCGGATGCACTGGGCGAAGCCGGTGCGCGCGGGGTCGCCGAAAACTACGAGGCGTCAGTGGTCGTGGATGCGATGCTGGCGGCCCTGGAGAAGGTTCGGGCCAGAAAGCCGGATCAGCAGGTGTCCTGATCGCGAATGGTATTGCGCTTCACCTTGCCGCTGATAGTCTTCGGCAGTTCCTGCACAAACTCCACGATGCGCGGGTACTTGTACGGCGCGGTCGCGGTCTTCACGTGATCCTGGAGTTCGCGCACAAGCTCGTCCGAAGGCTCGTAGCCTTTGGACAGGACGCACGTGGCCTTGATGGCCTGGCCGCGCATGTCATCGGGAACCCCGGTCACAGCGCATTCCGTCACTGCGGGGTGTTCCAGCAGGACGCTCTCCACCTCGAATGGCCCCACGCGGTAGCCCGAGGTCTTGATGATGTCATCCGCTCGGCCCAGGAACCAGTAGTAGCCGTCCTCATCCCTCCAGGCCAGGTCACCCGTGTGGTAGACACCATGAGACCAGACCGACGCGGTGAGTTCCTCATCCCGGTAATACCCGCGGAACAGCCCCACGGGCGGTTCGCCCCCGGTGTAGATCACGATCTCGCCCGGTTCACCCGGGTCGCAGGGCGCGCCGTCATCGTTCAGCAGGTCCACGTTCCAGCCGGGAGAAGGCCTTCCGGTCGATCCCGGCCGGGGTTCGAACCACGGGTAGTTGGCGATGCTCACCACGGTCTCGGTCTGCCCGAAGCCTTCCATCAGCCGCAGGCCGGTACCCCGCAGCCATGCCTGGTAGACTTCGGGGTTCAGCGGCTCGCCAGCAACAACGCAGTACTCGACGGCGCTCAAGTCGTACTGCGACAGGTCTTCCTTGATGAGGTACCGGAACACCGTGGGCGGCGCGCAGAAGGTGGTCACGCGCTCCCGGGACACCACCTCCAACAGACGGTGAGGTTCGAAGCGGTCCATGTCGTAGGCCATCACAGCCGACTCGCAGAGCCACTGGCCGTAGATCTTGCCCCATGCGGTCTTCGCCCAGCCCGTATCAGCGACCGTCAGGTGCAGACCGCCCTTGCGCGCATTTTGCCAGTACCGGGCGGTGAGAATGTGCCCCAGCGGGTACGTGTGGTCGTGCATGACCATCTTCGGCATACCGGTGGTGCCGGACGTGAAATAGGTCAGCAGCGGGTCTGGGCCTCCTGCGTTCTCGTCCCCTTCGCCGCGCGGGAAGACAGGTTCGTAGTCAGCAGCCAGCGCATCCAGTGAGATCCAACCCTCAGCCTGCCCGTGCGCCAGCGCCTTGATCTTCAGGGTCGGCGACTGGGGTTCGGCAAGTCGCACCTGATCCAGGATCCGCTCATCCGGCACCGTGATGACCGCTTTGATGTCGGCGGCCTGGCACCGATATGCGATGTCTTTGCTGGTGAGAAGATGGGTGGCGGGTACAGCCACGGCGCCGATCCGGTGCAGCGCCAGCAAGCAGAACCAGAACTCGTACCGGCGCTTGAGGACCAGCATCACGAAATCGCCCTTGCGGATGCCCAGGCTCTTCAGAGCGTGGGCCATCTTCGCGCTCTCCGCCGCCATCTGGGCGAAGGTAAACTCCGCGCGCTCGCCGTGATCATTGCACCACACCAGAGCGCGACCGTTCGGGCACTTCACGGCGAGTTCGTCCACCACGTCGAAGGCGAAGTTGAAACCTTCGGGCGCGCGGATGGAGAACTTGCCGCAGAAATCGTCCCATGACGAGAACTCGACTTGCTTCAGGAACCTCTCCAGCATGGTGCGATGCTCCGTTCGGGTGGACTCGCGCAGGACTGGGACACGGGGTGGGGGAGGTGCGGTCCGGGTCCGGGCGTGACGGCTACAATTCACTGCTGGAACGCAATCTCCTTCCCCAAGACTGAAGAATATGCCGTCAACGCCTGACGCACCCTTCGCCCTTCTCGTGTGCCGAGAGGTCATGAGCCGTTTTGGCGCGAAAAGTGCCCCAGACCGCTCTGCGAGCAACTTCTGGGAGTGATCCGCCATGCCCACCCGCTTGCTTTTGACCCTCATTCTGGCGCCCCTCCTACTCCGGGCTCCGTATGCATTGGCGCAGGATGGGCTCATCGCCCACTGGGACTTCGAGCAGATCCAGGAAACCACCACGCCGGACGTGTCCGGCAACGGCAATGACGCCCAGGTCAACGTGGCCACGGTCACCAAAGGTGTCGACGGGCGGGCGCTGGATTTCGACGGCGAGGCGTCCACAGTGGTGTGCCTCGGAGCAGCCCCCGGGGGGGAGAGTCCGGCGCTGACGCTCGAGGCCTGGGTGCGCCCGGCTGTCTCGCAATTCACCGGATTCCCGGCCGTATTGCGTCTGGACGGCGCCTACGCATTGCGCTACACCGACCGTTCGCTGGGGTTCCTGCTCTGGTTCGCCGGGAATCCGGTCGCGCTGCAATCGGCGAAGACTGATTGGGTGCCGGGAACTTGGTACCACATCGTCGGCACCTACGACGGCAACGCAATGCGCCTGTACATTGACGGGCAACTCGACCCCGCGTCGCCGGTGCTGCGCCCCGGAATGGTGCATGCCGGCGTTGCGGGGGCGTACATCGGCTCGAACCGCGGCCAGTATGCTTTCAAGGGCGCGATTGACGAGGTCCGAGTGTACGACCGCGCGCTCTCGGCCGAGGAGGTCGCCCAACACCATGCCGCCGGCCGCGAGGCCCTCACTGCCCAGGCGGATGTCACTGTCGAACCCGTGCTGATCGGCAAGCCCAAGCCGCCATTCCGCAAGCCCGCGAGGGAGATCACCTTGGTTCAGGACGGCTTCCTGTGGATCGATGCCGAGGATTTCACCGACTACGGCGGCTGGTCGCTGGACACCCAGTTCGTGCACCTCATGGGCTCGGCGTACCTGATCGCGGCAGGAGTGGGCAAGCCTGTAGCGGACGCAACTGTGCAGGTGGATATCCCCCGTGCCGGGTCGTGGAGGCTATGGGTGCGCAGCCGCAACTGGCTCAAGGACCACTCGCCCGGCCAATTCCGAGTTCGCGTTGGCGACAAGAGCACTGCAACGGTCTTTGGCGCCGCACCCAGTGACCAGTGGCTGTGGGAGGATGGGGGAGACTTCGACCTACCCGCGGGGAGAGCGACTCTCGCACTGCAGGACCTCACCGGGTACTATGGCCGCTGCGACGCGCTGATCCTCACCACCGACGAGACCTACAC